>NZ_JAAHGM010000045.1:0-55880 GCF_010692625.1 Okeania sp. SIO2C2 | reverse complement strand
TGTTGATATTAAGGTAGGGATGTACCCATGACAAGGGACGTTTAAGAGAGGAGCCGTGTGAGGTGAAAGTCTCACGCACGGTTCTGAAGACGAGTCGGTTTGGTAACAAACTGGCTTAGTTTAACGAAAAGTCTATTTCTATTGAGTTGATTCGTCTGTTGAGTAAGAGTGGGGGTAAGTCTGGGGATTATCAATTGAGTTAGAAGTCATGCATCGAGTGCGTAATTATCAGATATCCGTTTTCTCCGGAAAGGCTACGCCAATAGTTGGGTCAATTCAGTTAGCCTTATAAGGTCGGAACTGCGGACTTCAGTTATCGGTACCTCCTGCAATAAGGAGGCAAAAAAATTCTGCATTTTCTTTTCTCTTGGTCAATTGGGTATGGCTAGGAAACCCGGAGAAGGTAGAGTCACTCCGTTTTTTCCTATGGGAATGTTAGGCTTTCCATATAAAGTCTGTTGGTGGGGGTAGGAGACAGGAGACAGGAGACAGGATACAGGAGACAGGAGAAATGGGGATGAGCGAGGAGGTAGTAGTAAAAATTGTCCCTTTATTTTTCTGCCATAATCATCCCAAAATACTAGCATGCATGAGCTTTTTAGACCGAAAAGCTTGCACTTTTTCAAGACAAAAAAAGGCAGCAAACCAATATCAGTCAATGCTTTGATATTTAATCAGCAAGCCCTAATTAGACATCTACTCCACCCATAGGGAGTAGGGAGTAGGCAGCTTTGCTGTAGGGGTAAAGAATTGATCATTTCTTTGGGATATAGATATTGATTTTTGATTCTTGGAGATGTCTATGAGCTGAAGGTAAAATTGAAAAACTGATGTTTTGCGCCCAAAGTTAATCTCAAAATCATTACCACTCAGCAGTGAATCGTTGGTATAACAAACAAGTATCAACTATCAAAGAAAATCAACCTTTGGAATTTTGGTCAAATAAACTAGCTACCATTACAGAAAAGCGTAACCGCCAAATTCGATTTGGGTATAAATAAAGCAGCCAGAATAGTAATTAATCATTGTTTAAAAAATCATATTGGTACTATTGTTTTTGGTTGGAATAAAGGTCAAAAAAATGAAATAGAATTAGGAAAAAAAATAATTCAGAATTTGTACCAATTCCTACTGCTAGACTGAAAGAAAGAATAGCTCAGTGTGTGATGAATATGGAATAATATTTATAGAAACACCAAGAGAGTTATACAAATATTGCTTCATTTTTAGATGGTGACTATCTACCTAATTATGGTGAGAAACCCGATGATTGGAAACCATCAGGAAAAAGAACAAAGCGTGGTTTGTATAGAACAGGTAATAATTGGTGTGTTAATGCAGACTATAATGAAGCTGCAAATATCATCAGAAAAGTAAGCAGAAAGCTAAGTTTAGACTTAAGCCGACTGTGTAGGGGCACCGCGGAAATTGTCCCCAGAGAGTGTATTTCAGCTAAGAAGAAACGCAGCAACAAGGATTTATCCTGTTGCGTGGTATCTGCTTAGAATCCCCTCGGCAAGAGCCAGGGGAGTAGTCAATATTCTTTAGCAAATAATCTCCAAATTGCTAGCTTACCTTTAGAATAATTAAAGAAACTGAACTGTAATTAAATAAATTTATAAAGTATTATGCCTCCTCGTTGGCCTCGTAAACCTGACCGTAATGACCCAGAATTCCGAAAGTTAGACGACCGAATGAATTTTGCTATTCATGTAGCTATTTTTGCTGCTAGTAATTCTGGTATGTGGTTTTTCCGTAATCTCACAGCAGCGACTTGGCCTTGGGCTATCTGGGTAACAGGTGTTTGGGTATCATTATTGTTAGTTCACGGGATTTATATTTTCGCACTGGCAGATTATTCATCTACTACTGAGGATTCTGTATAAAAGAATTTTAGTGATTCTGTAGGTAAAAAAATTAGGTTTTATTGTTGTTATGAGTAATGGTAGTACAACACAAATAATTGAAAGTTTAGCAGCAGAAATAGGGGATAAAGTTTATATTGATATTGCTGGTTGGCATCTCTATTTATCTGATGCAAAACTACATTTAACTTTGGCAGAAAAGTTTTATCCTATTCTGATTGAGGAAGTACCTTCTGAAGGTAAAGTTGTGGAAATACTGCAAAATATTCCTGTTAAGTTAGGTGCGGGTAGACAAGAAGTTTCTCTGATTAACTTGTTGCCAATGCCCTGTCAAAGTGAGCTGATAGAAGTTTTGGCAGAGTTTAGAGCTGATTTATAAATTCAATCAGGACTTACCAAATAATTAATTATTAATTAAATACCTTGGTTAAAAATCTCCCCTTTCCAGAGGAAAAAAGAAATTTTTTTCCTTTTAGTCAATCCTCTCCCTAAAAGGGAGTAGTAATATCAAATCCAGTTATACAGTAATCGCAAAATTACTTCTTCTGATAGAATTGTTAGACACGAAAATAAAGAAATAGGTTTTGGTAAATATCTCAAGGGTGGTAATGGAAAAGTCAACTTTGAAGGACATCAGATTGGAGGATGGTCTTGGATTGTTATACATGGTTCTTACTCTAATTCTGGGGTAGAACAGAAACATTTCCAAAAAGCATTAGAAGCAATCAATTTAGTGATTAGGTATTCTCCTGCTAACTATGAAACAATTATTCAATGGATTTTGGTAGGTTTTAACAGTTTTGTAGTGCTTCAGCAAGAATTCTTGAGGAAAATTAGGCAAGAATGCTTGGAATTAAATGATGAGTTATAAAATTTGGGGATAATAATTAGTAATTGGGTTGTCTATTAAAAATCAACTAAATAGACAACCCAATTCTGTATTGAATGAATTACTATCTAGTTTGATTAGAATAATTATAGGAATCAGGAATCAGACGTGAGAATTGAGGTGTTCTTTAAAAGTAGAGAATATAGCAGTTATCATATTCATATTTATTCATTTTTTTGTTTTTCTCTGTTCCCTGTTCGCAGTTAAGTGTTCCCTAAAAGTATCTAATATCTCACAACTTAAATAATATTGCTATAGTTGGTTGTCATTTCATGTAAATTTTGCTTAATTTTGAGCCTAGAGGAAATTGAGTCAGGAAGAATATTGTCTGCCCTAAGTTTAGGGTGAAGATGAAGTTTTTTAATTGTTTACAAAGTCACCAATTCTCAGGAAAATCTCAGGATCAATTATCATTAAACTAAGTTTAAGAAGATAATATTCTTTATATTATCTTGATTAAGTTTAAGTTAAAATAGGTGATTTATGGTGACAACTTTAAATATTGCCAAGAAATTTATAGGGAATCGTATAAATAGTCTGATTTTTGTTAAATTACGTTTGGCAAGACTCTTGGTAATAGGAGTAATAACACTATTAACAACTATTATAGTGGCTTGGTTTGCTGGAATTGCTCAAATAGACATATTTTTTACTCAAATTCATTACTTTCAAGAAAATCCACCCATGTGGGTAGAAGTACCAACAGATAATAGCAAATATTTAGTTTTGCCGACAATTTTACTATTTTTAATAGCTCAAGGAATTATGAAAATTTGCCCTACTCCGAAAAATTGGTCGCGAGTTTTGGTAGTGGGAATTTTATTGGGTTTAACTATTCGTTATTTATCCTGGCGATCGCTCTCTACTTTGAATCTAAATAACCCGATGAACGGTATATTTAGTCTTGCGTTATTAGGTCTAGAAATTGTGGCAATAACTGACGGTGTTCTAGGTTTATTGTTGATGTTTAAAGTAAAAAATCGTCACAAAGAAGCAGATTATTTTTCTCAGGAAATTTTAGATAAAACTTTTGCACCATCAGTAGACATTTTGATTCCTACTCATAATGAAGCAGAATTTATTTTAGAACGAACTGTTATTGGTTGCCAAGCTCTAGAATATGAAAATAAAAAAGTTTATTTACTAGATGATACTAATCGACAAAATGTCAAGAATTTAGCCGAAAATTTAGGCTGTGAATATATGGCTATGTATGAAAATTATCATGCCAAAGCTGGAAATCTTAACCACGGTATTAGCAAAACAAATGGTGAGATAATTGTTATTTTTGATGCTGACTTTATTCCTACAAAAAACTTTTTAACTCGGACTTTAGGGTTTTTCCAAAATGAAGAACTTGCCTTATTACAAACTCCTCAAACTTTTTATAATATCGACCCCATAACTAGAAATTTAGGCTTAGAAAATATCTTAAATCCAGAAGAAGAAGCATTTTTTCGACAAATTGAAGTGCTGAAAGATAGTGTAAATGGAGTTTTGTGTGCAGGAACTTCTTTTTTAGTCAGACGAAAAGCTCTAGAGTTAGTAGGAGGATTTGTGACAGAATCAATTTCTGAAGATTGTTTTACAGGAATTCTTTTATTAGCTCAAGGTTATAAATCAGTTTATTTAGAGGAAAAATTAAGTGCTGGTTTAGCTGCAGAAAACATTTCTTCTTTTGCTACTCAAAGATTAAGATGGGCAAGGGGAACTTTACAAGGATTTTTTATTAATTCTAATCCTTTGACAGTTCCTGGGTTAAGTATTGGTCAAAGATTATCTTTTTTACAAACATTTTTTAGTTGGTTTACTAGCATTAGTTATGTCGGTTTTTTCTTCATGCCAATAGCTTATATTTTTTTTGATGTGATTCCAATTAAAGCTTATGCTCCTGAATACTTATATTTCTTTTTGCCTTATTATTTGGCAAATTTCATAGTATTTTCTTGGCTAAATTATCATTCCAAACCATTACTTTTATCAGGTTTATATGAAACTATTTTAGCTTTACCTAAAGCAATAACAATAATTCAAACTTTACTAAGTCCGTTCTCCAAAGGATTTAAAGTTACACCAAAAGGAATTAAAAGCGATCGCTACTATTTTAATAAGAATTTGGCTTTGCCTTTGGTAATATTTTTAATTCTGAACAGTGTAGGTTTATTTTTTAATTTGTACAATAATTATATCAATCCAAGTTTGGAGGTGAGCGAACAGATAGAAAGTTTTAATTTAGGATTATTTTGGAGTGTGTATAATATATTGATGATTTCGGTAGCATTATTAGCATTAATAGATGTACCGAAGCAAGACATATATGAATGGTTTAATTTGCGAAGGGTAGTGAAATTAAAAATTGGCGATCGGATATTCTGGGGTACTACTAAACAAATATCAGAAGTGGGTGCTGAGATAGAGATTAATCAGAAAATTCCTGATGGTTTATTGGTAGAAGATTTGCCACTAAAGTTGAAAATTGTTCCAGAAGAAATTTATTTACAAGGTAATATAAAAAATATAGAAATGAGTGAAAATTTTCCTTGTATAAAAGTAAGGTTTGAGGAAGTAAATTTATCTGAAAAACGAAAATTAATAGAATTATTATTTTGTCGCCCTGGGCAATGGCAGCGACTAAAAGCACCAGGTGAGTTAGAGTCTTTATGGTTATTATTGCGAGTATTTTTGAAGCCAAGATTTATCTTTGAAAGAAAACCGAAACAGAAAGCAATGAAAGTTGCTCAGTTTTAACTTTAATATTGTTGTTTTTTTGAATCCACTAAATCAAAAATAAACAGGTTTTCCCTTTGTTGGAGTTGCTCCTTTCCTTGTTGGACACTGAGAAGGTTTGGAGCCTATTTTTTTGTTTCCTAAAAGCGTCTCAAGAACAACGTATTTTCTATAAGAAGGAGTGGCGTGGCGATGTGGAGCAGCTATTTTTATTGTGTATGGAATTTGTGTAGAAACTGCTCCTATATGATTATATGTTATGGTTAGATTACCTTTCTGCCCAAATATATCAATTTGTCTAGGTTTAATATAAAACTCATTAAGCAATGGTTTCCAGTTTCGTTTGTCATTATGATGATGTTTAGAAAACTGAGGAATACCATCTCGTGTCTTAAACTGAACAGTGATAGAAGTTTTTGCCGTCTTAGCTTCTGACTGTGCTTCTGAGAGTATTTTCATAACTTGATATGCTGCTATTTTGACTCGTTGCTTTTGAAGAAAACTCACCCAACTTGGTGCAACAATACCAGCTAATATAGAAACTATCAACACTACAATAATTAACTCGAAAATTGTGAATCATTTTTGATATTTCATGCCTCAACTCACCCTTGAAATAACAACTATTTTGCTACTAATAACTTTGTTTAATAATTAGATTTGTCTGCCATTATTTTTGTTTTTATGTGGAGAATTCAGCTTTTGCTATAATACAATCTATTTAAGATTTTAAAGTTACCGAATTAGGGTTAAAAATCTTCCTCACCCCTAGAGAAATTTACAACTAAAAGAGGATAAATATAGTTTAGCGATCGCCATTTTTATCCGACTTTTCTGCTATTGCTTTGGGAAAAACAGAATAACCTAAACGCCATCTAGTCATAGGATAAATTTTTGAATGTTCATCTAATAAAATTGTGCGTTATTTCATACTAGGAAAACTGTCAATGCTTTGAGATTTATTCAACAAGCTCTAATTATATTTCAATAATTCTATCTTTCTTTGTTCCGTATATGTAAGTATTCAGCTATTAGCTGTAAGCTCTAAGCTTTTGAAAAAATTAAATTTCATTCATTAGTTTTAATTCTCCTTGGAGATTAATTTATCCTACAGTCTGAGAGTGAGTTAATAACTCATAGCTGATAGCTAATAGCTAATAGCTGAAAGCTGAATGTTTACCTCTATATTTTTTTATATTTGCTTGAAAAAGCATCCATTATCTATCCCATTAAATCAAAAAAATGACTCTAAAAATTAACAAAAATTTCCTATTCCAACCCATCGTTATTTTACTAATTATTACCATAACTTTAGGAATAGGATTCCGCTTTCTCTACCTTGATAAAAAAGTCTATTGGCATGACGAAGTATATACTTCTTTAAGAGTTGCAGGTTTTAACCGGACTGATATTGACCGAGAATTATTTCAAAACCAAATTATTCCAGCTAAACAACTACAAAAATATCAACAAATTAAACCACAAAGCACTTTCATGGGAACTCTCAATTCTCTAACAATTGAAAATCCCCATCATCCACCTTTATATTATTTTATGGCTCGGTTATGGATGCAAAAATTTGGTGGTTCCCTCACTGCATCTCGTAGTTTACCAGCATTAATTAGTTTATTATCTTTGCCATTAATATATGTTCTAGCTTGGCAACTTTTTAATTCTCATTTAACTGCTTTCCTGGCAACTACATTTTTAGCTGTATCGCCTGTTGAAATTTTATTTGCTCAAACGGCAAGGCAATATAGTTTAGTTACTGTTTTGACTATTGGTAGCAGTATTTTATTATTGCGATCTTTAGATTCTCGAAGTTGGAAAAAATGGGGATTATATAGTTTTGTTTCTGCTCTTGGTTTATATACTCATTTGTTTTTTTCTTTAACTATTATCTCCCATGGAATATTTGTAATTAGCAATTGGTTTTTCTCAAATTATGTAGCCATAATTTCCTCTCAAAAACAATCTAATTTATCAAGATTTCAACTTTTCATACAAAAGTTACCTCTAGATTTTTTCATTGCCTCAATAGGAATAATAATTCTCTATCTTCCTTGGATAGTTGTAGTAATTAATAATCTGCAACGAGTGTATGATACAACAAGTTGGGCAACAGCATCGGTCAGCTTCGATTTTTTAGTAAAAAAGTGGATTTTGAGTTTTTCATGTATGTTTATTGACCTAGATTTTGGTTTTAATAATATCGGCACATATTTACTCAGATTGTTATTTTTAATTCTTATTGCTTGGGGAATTTATACGGTTTGTCGTTTTTGTAGTCTTTCCACAAAATTATTTATTCTGACTTCTATTTTTATACCTTTTATAATATTAGTAATACCAGATTTGGTCGGGGGTGGAGTACGCTCTGCTATCACCCGTTATTTAATTCCCTGTTTTCCGGCAATATATTTATCAGTTGCTTATTTATTAGGAAGGTATTTAGATAGGGAAAATTCTACTTTATTTAGAGAACAAAAATACTGGCGAATAGTTTTAGCAATATTGTTAACTGCTAGTATTGCATCCTGTACTGTCAGTGCTTTTTCTGATACTTGGTGGAATAAAACTGTGAGTTATTTTAATGGGGAGGTTGCCAAAAAAATTAACGCTAGCGACTCCCCAATATTATTGAGTGATGTGGGTGATGGTTATACAAATACGGGAGATTTAATTTCACTCAGTTATATATTAGATGATGACGTTCGACTATTATTATTGAATAATTCTCCAAATTTTGAAATAGTTGAGAATGAGTCAGAGATATTTGTATTTCGACCCTCTGAAAGACTGGGGGAAGCGCTGAAAGCAAAACAGTGGGAATTTGAGTCTGTTGTAGATGAGGAATTGTGGAAAGTTAAGAAGAGTTCATTAATGGATAATGGATAATTGATAATTGATAAATACCTCTTCCTTTTAGGAAGAGGATTGACTAAAAGGAAAAAAATTATTTTTTCCCCCTTGAAAGGGGAGGCTTTAATTATTTAAAAATTTAAAAATTTAATCATTTAATTATTAATTATTTAGTAAATAAGTCTATAGATCGATACCATAAAAGTTTTGGTCTTATCTGTTTGCGCAACATTCCGCAGGAAAGGAAAACTTATTATGCTATAGTTCATATTCATTTTAGATAGTTATATCTATACATTTCCCCCTTTTTTTTTACCAATATTTAGGGCTTCCTAATTAATTATCAAAGTATTTACAGATCAAGGCAAGTGTCTTTTTAGAGTCAAAAAAAGTACCAGGTAAAGAGTCGAAAACGCTCAAAAAGTTAGTATAAAAGGCAAGAGTAGGGCAAAAAAATTTATCCCCTACTTCTTAAAAATACTTTTTCAGCAAACCCTTTTTATCCCTTCTTTTTTCTTTCTTCTTCCTTATTAGGTTATAGTTTGGCGATCGCTATTTTCATCTGACTGATACCTTCTCGAATATTCTCAATGGAATTTGCGTAAGACAATCTTAAATATCCATCTCCAAATTTTCCATAGGCAGTTCCTGGTAATAAAGCAACTCCAGCTTCAGATAATAAATAATCTGCCAGTCTTTCACAACTTATCGGTAGTTGTTTCACATTGGGGAAAGCATAAAAAGCACCTGCGGGTTTTCCACAGTTAATACCTCCAATAGAATTTAAACCTTCGACAATCACATCACGTCGTTCTTTAAATTCTGCAAACATTTTTTTGACAAACTCCTGAGAATTTTTAATCGCTTCAATACCAGCTATTTGAGTAAATGAACAAGCACAGGAATTAGAATTTAACATCAACTGGTCTAACTTTTCAGCTATTGCTTTAGGAGAAACAGAATAACCTAAACGCCATCCAGTCATTGCATAAGTTTTTGAATGCCCATCTAATAAAATTGTGCGTTCTTTCATACCAGGAAAATTGATGATACTGGTAAATTTTGAATCGTAGATTAAGTGGGAGTAAATTTCATCAGAGAGGATATAAAAATTATGTTTAACTGCTAGTTCAGCTATAGCTTCTAAATATTCGGGAGTTAATACACTCCCAGTTGGATTATGAGGAGAATTGAGAATTAGTAATTTTGTCTTCTCAGAAATAGAATTAGCTAAATTGTCCATACTAAATTGAAAGTCTAATTCCTCCAACAAAGGTAATGGAATTGGTTTACCTCCCACTAAATTAATGACTGATTCATAAACAGGAAATCCAGGGTTCGGATAAATCACTTCATCTCCAGGATTTATTAATGCTAAAAGAGTGAAAAATATAACTGGTTTTGCCCCTGGCATTACTACTACTTCATCAGGATTAACTGATATATTTCTAGTTTGAGAAATATGTTCTGCTATTACTTCTCGTAACTCTAATAAACCTGCTGCTGGAGTATAAGTTGTATAACCATCATTCATAGCTTTAAAAGCAACTTCGCGAATATTTTGAGGAGTCTTAAAATCAGGTTGACCTATTTCTAAATGAATAATATTTCGACCTTGAGATTCTAACTGTTTTGCTTTAGTAAAAACTTCAATGGCAGCATCGCCACCTAAACCATTCATTCTAGTTGCCAAATTCATAATTAATATAGATGATATTCTGTGGATAATTTTACTACAATAATAGGAATAAATTATGACGACTATCAAAGTTTATGGGTAGAGTCGGCAAATATATAGCACTTCTATTTACGCTGTGTAGAAAATACCATATAAAAAAGTACTTATACAAGAGATTTCATAGAATATGAGTCAGAGATTCAAAGTTTTTTATCTAATGCCTAGATTTTTTACAAATGATTTAGGATTGCTATAATTTTACTTACTATTAATATAAGTAGGTGAGCATAAATAAACGCAATATTAGAAGGGAGATTTTTAGAACTCAATCGCTCTTAAGTCAAAGCTTTCGGTTAAACCCGACCCTACAATTTTTTAACGTTTAATTAGATACACCTACTTAACTGCTCAGGTTAATATACATTTGATTTTCTTATTTTATTATTTACCTGTTCTGTATTTTCTATTAAATAATATCATGTCCGGATAATTAGTTATAAAAAAACTTTCTCCTTCAACTCCAGTTGTTCTTCTTTCTTCCCTCTTCCCTCTTCCCTCCTGACTCCTGACTCCTGACTCCTCCCTAGTTATTTATTTATCACTGTTTAACCGGACATGATATAACTACATTTTTTCCTATTATGCTACTGTATAAATGATCAAATTAGTTATAGTTTAGCTTTTTCAATTTAACTATGATTGCTTCTCCCCAAAATTTTAGTATTACACTCAAAGAATATCTTCAAATGGAAGAAAAAAGTCAGATTAAACATGAATATATTGATGGGGAAATTTATGCAATGGCTGGAGCTAGTGATGCCCATATTACTATTGCTGGTAATTTATTTGCCCTACTCCTTAGTCATGTTAGAGGTGGTGGTTGTCGAGTTTATATTTATAATATTAAAGCTATAATTGAAACTAAGAATAAGAATAAATTCTATTATCCTGATGTGATGGTTACTTGCGACTCAAGAGACCAATAAACTGCTAATTATCAAAGTTTTCCTTGTTTAATTGTGGAAGTTATTTCTGATTCTACAAAGGCTTTTGATAGACTTTATAAAATTTGCTGATTATCAAATTTTATAAAGTCTATAATAGTATGTTTTAATTAATCCAAAATGCCAGAGAGTAGAATGTTTTTGAACTGGAGAAAATGGGTTGTGGATTTGGGATTTTTACACGGCATAAAAATCTTTATTTCAACTGAAAAATGTTGAATTTGAAGACAGTTTAGCAGACCTTTATGAAAATGTTTATTTTGAATTAGAGTCGGAAACTTAGGCAGAGATAATCCTGAAGCTAATTAACTTAATTAACTACTCATAAAATTAGGCGATAGCCACTAATTCAAAGCATTAAATTTTCTCTCTAAAAATAGTTTTATTTATTTAATTGTGGAAGTTATTTCTGATTCTACAGAGGCTTTTGATAGAGGTGGTAAATTTGCTGATTATCAAATTTTAGGAAGTCTATAAGAGTATGTTTTAATTAATCCAAAACGTCAGAGAGTAGAATGTTTTTGAACTGGGGAAGATGGGTTGTGGATTTGAGAATTTTATACAGAAGAAAAAACTAGGTTTGAACTAAAAATTGTTGATTTTGAAGGTATAGCAATGTGCGCTGGCATATTGACAAATTACAATAACTGTCCAATAGCTAGAAGTCTTATATTATCGGTTTTTATCCCCCCCTGTTGCCTTCCGGAGCTGTTGCCTGTTGCCTGCGCACAGCGCTATAATTTAGCCTACCTTTATGAAAATGTTTCTTGGGAATGATAGAAAGTTTATTTCTATATTTCATAAAGGCGAGGGTAACTCAGGGCAAAATTTTTCAGGATACTGAATGTCGTGAGCGATCGCTGACTTATTCTGCCAGATTAAATATATTTTTTCTAGTTCTATTTATTTACTAATCTTCTAGGGTAATTCCTAAAATAGATTCATCCCAATAATCTTTAAATTTAGAGTCTGACATTTTTTTTATATATAGGTTATTGAAACGTTTATTTTGTTCATCTGTAAAATAATTACGCCAGTCTCCTACTATTCCTTTTCTTAAATGTGGAGCTTCATTTTGATTAATTCTCATCCAATTACAATTAGCTTTGTCATTTTTTTTCATCTCATCTAATCTACTGCCAATTGCTACTTTATCTATAACTTGTTCTGAAATTTTAATTTCCAAAAAAGCTGCTAATTGAACCAGATAAGTTTTGATATTTTTGTGCAATTCTTCGTATGTAAGGTATAAGACTTGTTGACGAGATGATAAAAATTTTTCCCAATGCAAGTGAAAATCAAACCAACTTCCATAATGAACTTTACCTGATAAATATAATTCAAAAAACTCATCCCAATTTCCCTGATAAGATATACTCTTTTTTGCTCTTAAATGATGGTACATAGAAACAGCAACATCTTTAGGATTTCTGAGTATAAATATGTATTTTGTATTCGGCTGTCCTGTGGGTATTAAATGAGGCCAGCCATGAAAAGTTAAAGTTCGAGGAGATGGGAGAGATTCAAAATATTCGTAAGAATGTTCTCTAGTAGGATCTGGACATGGAGGTAAACAAAACTCTAGCCAGAGAAAAGCTTCTTTCATTGTTAAATTAGGTTGATTACCTTGATGATTTAAAAGTAAAAGAATCTGCTGTAGCCAAGTAGTGCCAGATTTTATATAACAAACAAAAAAAATATCTTCATTTCTGGTTTTGAAGCTAGTCAGCATGGTATTTACTTTTTCTTGGGTAACAAATTGAGGATATACTATGCCATCTACTATGCAATACCAAGAAGAATCTTCAGTTTTCATTTGAATGACCTTAATAAGTTAATTTTTCGATAGTAAAAAAAATGCTCAATTTTATAGCTTTAAGATGAAGAAAAAACAAATTTTAGCCCTTGGTTTACATCGACTTGCGGTAGCTATGGTAGCTAGAGGTTTATCTCCTCTATTACCAGTATATGCAATATATTTAGATGCTAATTCCCAATTAGTAGGTTACTATATGTCTTTTTTGCAAATTGCTTTAATTACTGGGAATTTTTTGGGTGGTTGGTTAGGAGATAAACTGGGAAATAAAAAAATATTGCTTATTGCTAGTACCGTAGTTAGTATTCCGGCTATCTGGTTAATAGGTCAAGTTAATAATATTTGGCAACTAGCTACATTGACAAGTATTGTTTGGTGTTTTTATCTCGGTATTGGTATTAATCTTAATATTACTCTAGTAGGTTTATTAAGCGTGCCAAAAGAAAGAGGAAAAGTATTTGGCATATTTTCTGTTGTAGCAGCTTTGGCTGGTTTATTGGCAGGTTTAACATTTGGTCCTATTGCCGATCTATGGGGTTATTCAACCATGTTTAAATTTGTTTGTTTGTTTTCCTGCTTTTTTGCTTTATCGGAATTATTTTTAGAGAATAAACCTCTCTCTAATACTCCTTTGCCAGAAACAATAACCGAACAGTCAACAAAAAAATGGTCGAAAGAATTTTTATTGATGTTGATAGCTACTCTAATGATGGGGTTAGTTTCTTTTGGTGGTAATTTAGGTATTTCTTTGGCTATGAACCAGCAAGGTTTTCTGTTGAGACATATTTCTTTTGTGGCGGGTTTCAGTGCTAGTATTTCTTTTTTATTCTCCCCTCTCAGTGGTTGGATGAGCGATAAATTTGGTCACAAACCAATATTAATTTCATGTTATTTAATAGGTGCATTGGGTATTTTTTCCCTTGCAAGTGCAGTATCTCTATGGCAATTTTATTTGGCTGCTTGTGGAATATCTTTCTTGTCTTATGTTGCTTTGGGTCCTAGTTCTGCTCTAGTCACAAATTTAGTTGCTCCAGATTTTTTGGGAAGAGCTATTTCTTTGTTTAGAACTGCACTCCGAGTTGGAGGAATTCTTGGGTTTACTTTTACTGGTAGTCTGATTGAAAAAATGGGAATAAGTTTAATATTTATTTTGGAAGGATTAATTTTAATAGTTGCAATTTGTTTGTTAATTCCTCAGCAATACTGGAGACAAAAATTCTAGTTCTTGTTATTCTAGGGGGACCTCTACAAATGTTTGATATTGAGACAATTAATGTGCCAATATTTCTCATAAGTAGAGAGACCAAAAAATGGGCGTTGCTGAATAAAAGTATGATTTTACCTAAATAACACAGGAGCATGAAAGCCATCGTCTTTTAAGCGATGGATGAAAGGCGAGGAGTCGGATTTTAATCCTTACGTATTTTATTTTACCGAAAAGCCACGTTGAAGGTAGTCGTTTGGACTAGACAACTTTAGTTGTTCTCTGTTAGTATGATCAACAATAACTTTTCGGTCTGCCCGTTTCCAATGTACTCTTGTCAGCAAGTTTTAGTAAATAAAAATTCTGAATTAATTGCTATCTTAACATTTATTTGTGAACAGTCTCACAAGCTCACTAACATGGGAATATATTATGCCAGGCAACTATATTTTAAGTCTCAAAAAGGCATTGGCAAGTATGACTTAGAAAAGGTATACAAAAAGAACAATCACTATAAAGTTTTACATTCCCAAGCAGCACAACAAATATTGAGAACTGTAGCGGAATCATTTAGGTCTTATTATGGTCTTATTATTGCCTACAGTGAAGGAAAAATCTCAGACAAACCAAGGATTCCTAACTATAGAAAAAAAGGGGGAATGGCTACAGTTAGTTACCCCAAGCAAGCATTAAAACTTAAAGATAATCAAATTAGAATACCACTAGGTAATACCTGTAAGCGCTGGTTTGGAGTAGATAGCTTTTTAATTCCAATGCCGAGTAATCTAGAATTTTTTACTCTCAAAGAACTGAGAATATTACCGAGAAACAGATGTTTTTATTGGGAATTTATCTATGCAAAAGAAATCATAGTTAAACCTCAATTAAATCAAGACTATGTATTAGGAATAGACCATGGTGTAAATAATTGGTTGACCTGTGTATCTAATGTAGGCACTAGCGCGGGTTGTAGATGGTAAACATCTCAAATCAATGAATCGTTGGTACAACAAACAAGTATCAATTATTAAAGAAAATCAGCCTCAAGGATTTTGGTCAAATAGACTAGCTGCCATTACAGAAAAGCGTAACCGCCAAATGCGTGACGGTATTAACAAAGCAGCTAGAATAGTCATTAATCATTGTTTAAAAAAATCTATTGGTACAATAGTTTTTGGTTGGAATAAAGGTCAGAAAAATGAAATCAAATTAGGAAAAAAAAGTAATTCAGAATTTGTACCAATTCCGACAGCTAGACTCAAAGAAAGAATAGCTCAGTTGTGCGATGAATATGGAATAATATTGATAGAAACTGAAGAAAGTTATACAAGTATTGCTTCGTTTTTAGATGGTGACTATCTACCTAATTATGGTGAAAAACCCAATGATTGGAAACCGTCAGGAAAAAGAATAGAGCGTGGTTTGTATAGAACAGGTAATAATTGGTGTGTTAATGCAGACTGTAATGGAGCTGCAAATATAATCACAAAAGTAAGCAGAAAGCTAGGGTTAAACTTAAGCCAACTGTGTAGGGGCACTTTGACTTGTCCCCAGAGAGTGTATCTTTGGTCAGCTCAGAAGAAACGGAGCAACACGGATTTATCCTGTTGCGTAGTATCTGCTTAGAATCCCCGTGACTTGAGTCCGGGGAGTAGTCAAAGGAGTAGGAATTAGGATCTAGAAAGGATTCTTTTTTCCTTCACTATTTTATTGCCACTAATGTCATGTCTAATTCTTGGACAAGATTATTGTATAGAGAACTTTGTTGGAGAAGATATTCTGTATCGTCAATCCGATCTTGTTCATGTTCATACCAAAGTTGACTAGGAATATAGCGAACTTCTATCAAATCAAAATTTACACCTAAATATATACCCAGTGGTGTAGTAGGATACCCTTTTTCCTGTCGCTCTTTGTTTAGTTTTTGGGAAAACATACTTAAACCATAGGGTGTAATTGGACGTACATGAGTAGGGTCGTGTAGGAGGTTATCGTGGCGATGGTGGGGAACTTTGATATTCACCTTTGCCCCTGGTTTACATATTCTGTATATTTCCTGAATAATTTTCAGATAGATTTCTGTCTGTTGTCCCAGATGTTCTAATACATGACTCATTTCAATTTCTGCCACGCTATTATCTTCCCACGGCCAAGGAAATGTTTCTAAATCTAATCTAATGTCAGGATCTCCAAACTTGTCTACATTGATATAACCATCTAGATGTCTCGCTCCGCAGCCTAAATTTAAGTATAGGTCAGATTGAAATTTGCGCGGGTTCCATTGAGAACGTTGCTCTTCGATATGGGTATTTTTTCTATCTTTCTTGAGATGTCGCGGACTACTTTCAAAAGATAAAGAGGAGGGAAGCGCATCTGGTTCGTATTTTTCTCGAATAAAAGATTCTATATCTATATATGAAGGAGAAAAGATAGCTGGGTTGGGTATTATTGATTGGTAACTATTAATTTCAGTGGAAAATATTCTCGACTGATAACTTCTCAGTGCAGCAGAAAATAGACCAGTACCATCATCAAAAAATCGCTCAGTTGTAGCTCCATAATTTTCGTATGGATAAAAAGCTAGGTCAGCAGGAGCTTTTGCTGCTACCCATGAAATGTAAGACCAATATTCACTAAAGGTTTCAAATTGATTAGCAGAGCGCATCATCAATAATAACCAGTTTTCGTCTGATTGAAAATAGCTTTTTATTTGGTTTTTAAATGATTTTAGATGTTCTTGTTTGAACCACATATGATGGGGAATAAATGTACCTTCATGGTCTGTAAGTGGCTCAACCCCAAGTACCGAGGTAATCCATTCAGCCCACTTTGATACAATATGAGGATTACCATATTGATTGTGTTGCAGAAGTGCAAATTTGTGTTGTGTAGTTTCTTGATGACTACTTATGAGTTGCCAAGTATTAACAGGAAGTAGGTCGCTATCCCAAACAACAAACCATTCGCTTAGGTTATCAATACCTTCATAAGCACCAAGTTTTAATAACTGCTGATAAAACCAACCAGGATTATAAAGTGATTTACCTAAATCAAGTTCTGAACAAATTGCTTCTTTTGTCAGACCATTATTTTGAAAAAAGTATTCTTCCTTGTGGGTATAGACTGGAGCAACTTGCCATTCCTTAACTTTCTGTTCTAATAATTGTGCCTCACTTTCTGGAGCTATTATGTGGATACTTCGAGGTTTGTAGTGGTAAGTAATTCCTTCTACAACAGCTTGGGTATTCCAACGCACTTTGTAAAGGGGGATGACAAAGTCGAATGTTTCTTTTGACATAATTTTAGACAATTTTCTCTACATACTTCAGATAAGTTGACTTGCTGAGTTTTTTGCACTCAGAATACTTTTGGTTCTTAGTCAATATTCAACCAGGAAGGATAATATTCTATTCAGAAAAATTCTGTTTTGTCAAATGTTAATCGTGAGCATTCAGGTTTTAGCTTTTGAACTTAATAACTTACTAAGATTAGCTGATGACCAATTTCATTCATATTTCATTTCTTGGAGACTACTTCCTTTTGCTAAGATAATGAGTTTATAACTCATAGCTTATAGTTGACTTGCTGAGTTTTTTGCACTCAGAATACTTTTGGTTCTTAGTCAATATTCAACCAGGAAGGATAATATTCTATTCAGAAAAATTCTGTTTTGTCAAATGTTAATTGTGAGCATTCAGGTTTTAGCTTTTGAACTTAATAACTTACTAAGATTAGCTGATGACCAATTTCATTCATATTTCATTTCTTGGAGACTACTTCCTTTTGCTAAGATAATGAGTTTATAACTCATAGCTTATAGCCGATCGAGCATTTCCTTTGTAAAAGGCTAGCTGATGGTTAAATCCTTACTGTTAATCTATTTTTATTTGTGATTTTATTGCCTACTCAAAGAATATAGTTACATGTAAGCATTCAGCTATTAGCAGTCAGCTAGCCTCCTGCGGAGGAACTGCGTTAACAGCAATAAAAATGAATGAAACAAGGGTTATTTTAACTTCTATTACATTTTTAACCAGATTATTATTGAAGTACAAGAACAACGAATTTGAGTTGTGAACCTATACAATTCTATAGCACGAAATGTAGATATGTCTTGGAAGCTGATAGCTGATAGCTGACGGCTGAATGCTTACAGTTACATTAAACAGGAAAGGAAAAGGGAGCCGGGAATGATAAAAATCATGCTCATATTTTCCCAATTTGTCAAACCCACGACTTATTACTTGAGTGAGAGGGAAAATAGAGTTTAAATATTTCAAGTTTATGCAAATAAAATCAATGAAAATATTCACTCTTCCACGAATAATAAAATTTTTAATTTTAATGATATTCGTACCAATTATAATTATTATTTTTTCTTCGAGAGCAGCTGTTAAAGAAATAAATATTAAACCTAAAATACCGGAGTTAGCATCACTGAATACATTAAAACCTGAACGTAGTGAAAGTATATTAAATCTACCTGCAAAAATTCCTTTGGTTAATATTCAGAAGGCATTAAATTTGAATATTCCTCCGACATTTGTGGGTACAGAAGCTGACCCTACAGATTTGCTCTCTAATGATAAGCTTACCTACGAAATTAATCGCAAAGACTTCAGTATTGGCACTCAAAATAATCGGATAACTTTTTCAGTACCAATATCAGGAACTGCAAGAATAAAAGGTAAAGTTAATTTAGGTTTTACTAAAATACCAGTTAGTGCGCGGACAAATATTGCAGGTGAAATTTTTGGCGATCTTTCTTTAGGAATAGATAATGAATGGAATATTCAACCGAATCTAAATGTATCGACTAATTTAACTAAAGCAGATGTACCAATAAAAAATGTTGGCACTATTAATATTCGTAGTCTTCTGAAAAAACAGGTGGATAAAGCTATTAATAAAGAGAAGCCTAAATTAATCGCAGAACTTGTTGAAAATTTAAACCTCAAAGCCGAAGTAACTAAACAATGGAATAATTTGCATTTGTCAGAAAAGGTAAATCAAGACCCTTCAATTTGGATTAAAACTGAACCACAAAGTGTTAGTTTTAAAGAGTTTGATTTGAGTGATGGTGAAAATGTTCAGTCTGGAATTGCTATTAAGATGTTTGTCGATACTTGTATATGTAAAGAAGCTCCTGTTATTAATTTGAAGCCGTTGCCTAATCTGACTTTTCAAGAGCAGATAATAGATAAGTTTTTAATTAATTTGCCCGTACAAGTTTCCCTTGATGAATTGAATAATACTCTTCAATCTAAAGTTAGTGGTAAATCTTTGTCTATTGATGAAAATCTGAAATTCATTGTTAATGAAATTAATTTGTCTGCATTAGGTGAAAAAGTTCTTGTTCAGGTTGATTTTAAGACTGATAAAGGAAATTTGCTTGAGGGAGCAAAAGGAATATTATATCTTTGGGGTAAGATTTTTTATGATCAAGAGTCTAATAATCTGAAAGTGGTTGAACTGGATTATGATGTTGATACAAAAAATGCTTTATTATCAACAGCAGATTCGCTTTTGAAACCTGTTTTGCTGAAGCAAATTGAAGAACGTCTTTCTTTTCCTTTAGATAAAGAATTGAATCGAGCTAAAGATGAAGCTAATGAGTATATCCAGAAGATAAAGTTGCCTTCGGAAATTGATGCAAATATTGAAGTTAAAACAATTGAGGTTGAAAAGGTTGTTGTGACAAATAACGATATTTATCTGGTTTTATTAGCTGATGGAAATATGTCTGCTCTTTTAAATTTAGAGGATAGGGAGTAGAGATTAGGGAATAGTGAGAATTACACAAAAAACCGATGCTACCGGACATGATATAATTCCCTTACCTAGACTGAAATTAAGGTATTTTTTCTGCCAGAAAATGTCTAAGTACCAATAGGAAAGAAAAAATACTTTATATCATTAATATGAGAACTGCTCTCAAAGTAAAAGTTTCAATATTAATTCCTTTGTCAAAAGTAATAAGTCAATACCTTTCGACTGAAAGTTTACCGCTGAATGCTTACTTCAAATTTCATCTCTATACGCTTTTGCATTTTCTTGAGCGCCTACGAACCGAAGGGGAGATGAGCAATTTTCTAATTATTGGGGATAGGGGAAATCTTCTTTGCATTTTCTGAAGCGCCTACGAACCGAAGGGGAGATGAGCAATTTTCTAATTATTGGGGATAGGGGAAATCTTCTTTGCATTTTCTGAAGCGCCTACGAACCGGAGGGGAGATGAGCAATTTTCTAATTATATGGGGATAGGGGAAATCTTCTTTGCATTTTCTGAAGCGCCTACGAACCGGAGGGGAGATGAGCAATTTTCTAATTATTGGGGATAGGGTAAATCTTCTTTACATTTTCTGAAGCGCCTACGAACCGAAGGGGAGATGAGCAATTTTCTAATTATATGGAGATAGGGGAAATCTTATTTACATTTTCTGAAGCGCCTACGAACCGGAGGGGAGATGAGCAATTTTCTAATTATTGGAGATAGGGGAAATCTTATTTACATTTTCTGAAGCACCTACGAACCGGAGGGGAGATGAGCAATTTTCTAATTATATGGAGATAGGGGAAATCTTATTTGCATTTTCTTGAGCGCCTACGAACCGGAGGGGAGATGAGCAATTTTCTAATTATATGGAGATAGGGGAAATCTTATTTGCATTTTCTTGAGCGCCTACGAACCGGAGGGGAGATGAGCAATTTTCTAATTATATGGAGATAGGGGAAATCTTATTTGCATTTTCTTGAGCGCCTACGAACCGGAGGGGAGATGAGCAATTTTCTAATTATATGGAGATAGGGGAAATCTTATTTGCATTTTCTGAAGCGCCTACGAACCGGAGGGGAGATGAGCAATTTTCTAATTATATGGAGATAGGGGAAATCTTATTTACATTTTCTGAAGCGCCTACGAACCGGAGGGGAGATGAGCAATTTTCTAATTATTGGAGATAGGGGAAATCTTCTTTGCATTTTCTGAAGCGCCTACGAACCGGAGGGGAGATGAGCAATTTTCTAATTATATGGAGATAGGGGAAATATTAGTTCAAAATACCTTTAGCTTTTGACTTTTGACTTACAGGTAATACTTGAACTAGCGATCGCTTTGTTAGTTGAGAAAAAAGATAAAAGCTACCAGGATGGCAAATCAAATTCCCAATTTCTGTCTAATTCGACCAACAAAAATATCTACTTCTGGCAAATTCATTTTCATTACTATCAAACCAAAGATACCTAACCCCGAAAAACTTGCTAAACCAAGTTCCAATAACTGCACAAAAAATCCCTCACTTCCCAACACTAACTGACAACCCCAAAGCACGCTCCAACAAACTAAACCTGTCGCCAAAGTTCCAACAATTAAAATTGCAAAAAGTCTCAACCATTCTCCCCAAGGTAAACCTCCGAGTTTCCTATCTAATAACCAGAGAAAAATTACCATTGAAATTAAATTTACTCCCACCGTTGCCAATACCAAACCAGGAGCGCCAAAAGCATTAATTAACAAATAATCTAACAGAGCATTCAGAAAAATATTAAACACACTCACTTTAAAAGGAGTTTCTCCATCTCCCAAAGCATAAAAAACTCTGACTAAAACATCCCTTCCTAAATAAACAAACATTCCTACTGCATAAGCCATCAATACAGAAGCGACAAATTTTGAGGCTGATAGATCGAAAGCATAACGTTCATAAACTACCCTCACAATCGGCAAAGCTAACATCACCATAATTGCACTTAAAGGCAACATTGTAATTCCTGTTAATACTAAAGCTTGCCGAATGCGATATTTTAAATCTTGCCAATTTTCCGGTGCAGCTAATCGAGAAAATATTGGTAAAAATGGAACTAAAATTACATTGGAAATAATTCCCAAAGGAGTCTGTACTAATAAACCAGAATAAGCTAATGAAGCAGCAGCTTGGGGAATATAAGAAGCAAAAAATAAATCTGTATAAACATTAATATGTAACATTCCAGAAGATAAGGTTGCGGGTATCATTACTTTGGTAATTTGTTGTACTCCTGGATGTCTAAAATTAAATCTTAATCGTAATTTTCCTAAACCTGCTCGCCACAATGCGGGAACTTGAATTAACCATTGTAATATTGCTCCGATGAGGGTACCCCAAGCTAAAATTAAGCCTCCTCTCATGGCATTTTCTGGTTGAATAATTTCTTCCCCTAATTGTAGGGCTAGGATAAAAATTCCTCCTATTAAAGCGACGCTAGAAAATAGTGGACTAATAGAGGGTAGCCAATACATATCCGCGGCATTAAGGGCACCAAAACCAATACCTATTAATCCTGCTAATAATGCCATTGGAGCCATAATTTGGAATTGTTGGATGGCAATTTCTCGAATTTCTAGACCTGTTGTTGTTTGGCTTAAACCTGGTGCTACTAGGTCAATTAATGGATGGGCAAAAATAATTAGACCAATTGTTACTAATAACAGGACTCCACCGACTAAGGTTGTGATGGTTTCTATTAGTGGAGCAGCTTCGGACTTATCACGCTTTGCTAAGACGCTTACTATGGCACTATGAAATGGTCCGTTTATTCCTCCTAATAGGACTAATAAAAAGCCAGGGATGACGTAGGCGTAATTATAGGCGTCTACTGCGGGACCTACTCCAAACGCGGCGGCGATCGCTTGTTGACGTACTAGGCCAAATATTTTACTTATTAATGTGGCTACTGCTACGATACCTGCTATTCCTGCTAGGGAACGAGAAGTTTTTTGTGATTCTGATTCAGACACGAGTACAATATAGTAATGTTGTTTAAATAAGTTTAATCAAGATTCAGTATTCAGGGGTAGGAAACCGGAGATTTGTTTTTTTGGGTTCTTTCTATTTAGGAGTTAACTTGATGATGAAAAAACAAGAGCAAATTATCAAAAAAGTGTATGATTCTTTAAATGATAGTCTCATCGGCTTATGGATTATTAAAAATATTAAGGGTTGGATATTACTTGTCAATTTTTATTCTGATTTTAAACGTTTATTCAGGTGGTAATCTCCAAGTAATAAAATCTGCACTCAAACAAATTTAATACCCTTTACCTGAATAATTTAAGATTGCACATTCTCCCTGAAAACCTCTCAAGGAAGTATTTATAATTGGGAATAATTAGACAAAATATACATAATTCACATAATTTATTAAACTATTTCTGAACCTTGTTCATACCTAAGATAATATTTAAGACAATTATTTTCGAGAGTTATTATGAGTGATTTATTGCTTACTATTTTTTTGCCAATATCTTCTTTATTAATTTCCACTTATGCTTTATTGCTGTGGATTATTCGTATATTTGGTTTTGTTCGCCGTCTTCCTAATTCTGCTATTATTCTACCACCTGCTGCTCCTGGTAGTCTAGGAGATGAAGCAATGGTTTGCGCTTCAATAGACTATCTAAGGAAACAAGGAATAGAAAATATTAGTCTTATAGAGCATACTAATAAGGAGACATATCCAGTTGATGTAATTGAGAATATACGTCTGAGAAACTTCTTTATATATCAAACCTGGTATAAATTTATTACCTCTTTTCTATATGCAGGTTGGAAAGTTAACCAATATGAAAGATTTTATGCTCTGGGTGCAGATGTGATGGATGGATATTATTCTAATTATTATACTTTTAAAACTGTCAAAATTGCAGAAATAGCCTCATTTATGGGTTGCTCAACAGGAATCTTAGGTTTCAGTTGTAATCGTCAACCAACAAATATTTCCAAACAATTACTCAGTGCATTACCATCAAGTGTTGGGCTGAATGCAAGAGATAAAATTTCATATCAAAGATTAATTGATTCAATTTATCACCCTGTTAATTTAGTAGCAGATTTAGGTTTTTTATTAAAACCTGCTGAACAGTCGGATAAACTAGCTAAAGTATTGGAATGGGTTAATACTCAGAAAAGTCAAAATAAGATTATTTTGGGAATAAATATTCATATCCTACTATTGAAAAATTTAGAGGGAATCACCGCCGATGATTTGGTTCAAGTTTTAGCTGAAACTATAACAAAATTACACCAAGATAATCAACAATTAAGTTTTATTTTTTTACCTCACGACCGCCGTAAAATCAATGAATTTAATGATGATATTTTATCAAAAAAAGTAATAGAAAATCTACCTCCTGAAGTTGCTTCATCCTGTTTTAAAATTCCTTTTCCCTGTTTGACTAGAGAAATTAAAGGAATAGTTAAACATATAGATTGTGTACTTACTGGCAGGATGCATTTAGGCATAGCTTGTTTAGGACAGGGTACACCAATTGCTTGTATTACTTATCAGGGAAAATTTGAAGGTCTTTACCAACATTTTAATCTTGAACCTTTATTTATTGAACCGAAAAAATTATTTGTCCCCAATCAAAATGACCTAGTAGAATTAGTCCATAAATTAATCGCTCAAAGACAAAGTTTACACGAACAAGTTATAAGTAAACTTGATGAAGTTAAAGAACTTTCCCAAGCAAATTTTACTTCCATTATCTGATTTTTTTGTAGCTGAAGGGAAATTTCAACTTAATTTGATATCAAGAAAAATGGAAGGTTAAAAAGATAAACTATACTCCCTAATGTATCTCTATATTTATAAACACAATCTGGCATTAGTTTGGGAGTATAGTCTCATTCCTAAATAATTGAGGTTATTTTATTTAAGTTTATTTCCGAAATTATAGCTAGTATAATTTGACGAAAATTTAATGTATCTCACATCTACTGTCAAATCCTAAATCAAAATTTATCCAATAGATAGCAGCGAATAAAATTATGAAATTAATGCACAATGGACTCAAAGATTTTTTGCTTCTAGAAGAATATATTGACTCTGGAAAAATTGGATTTCTTTCTTTAGAAACTTCTTTGCCTCAGTGGTTTATAAATTTGACTCAATCAATTAATAACTACTCAGTAGGTTTACAACTTCGTCGTCAGTATCGTCACCTTGCTATGGCTCTAAGATCCTTCAAATTTTCTGATGTTGATACTATTTTTATTTTCGAGGTTTATAATCAACATTTGTTATTTTTTATGCCTTTACTTGCCATCATGGCATTACGAGGAAAAGAAGTTTTAATCGGCTTACATGGCAATCAGCAATTTGCCATAACTAGCAAAATTAAATTTTTGGGGCTACTTTATTTAAAAGCTTATTTAAACCTATTTAAAAAACTCAAAGTTGTTACTTTTGAAGTAGATGATGATGTGCTTCCCGAAAAATTGAGATTACCAGATAAATCTAAATATATAATTCCTCATCCTATTATTAGTGAAGCTAAACCTAAATTTTTACCAGGAGAAAGATTACCTTCTAATGTTCCGATTAAAATTGGTGTTGTGGGAATGATTCGCTCAGAGAAACCAATTACTGAGATAATTGATAAATTACAAGAGTATGTTAAATCTTCAGAGTATCAATGTGAATTTGTAATTGGAACGCCTTTTGGTCAAAAACCAGATTATTTAGACCAACTAAATGTCACTCTTTATGACACTACTACACAAGAAGAATATATCCAGATTTTAACTGAAATAGATATTTTAGTAATTCATTATGAAAAAGACCGCTATTACTACCGAACCAGTGGAGTAATTAGTGATGCAGCTTCTTGTGGATGCTATATTATTGCTTCTGATTATCCTGTTATTAAACATCAAGTTAATTGGCCGGAAAAAATCGGTTCGACCTTTTCCGATTTTAATAAAATTAGTAATCTTATAGATGAGGGTATAATTCATATTCGAGAAAAAGGGCAAGATAATCACTGGTTATGGCGAGAAGGAAGAACTGCTAAAGCGATCGCTAAAGTTTTATTTCCTAATAATTATAAATTAGATACTAAGGTTGACTGAGGGAAGTTAGGTGCTACTAAAGCCAACTCTTACAGTTAATTATAGTCACAAGTAAATTAATTATACTATCATGTCCTATGTCAGCTTAATAGCACGATCAAACTCCGTTTTGCTGACGTGAAAAAAAAACTTTCTCCTGTCTTATCCTTCTTTAGCTTCTAATCTCAGGTATTTCAATTAATTTGAAAAAATATTATTTTTAAGACTAACTTGACCAATGTTTTATACCAGATATCAAAAGTCTTGCTACATCTCCTTGGGAGTAGGGAGTAGGGAGTAGGGTTCAAAGACATAACATATCTTAGATCAATGCCAAGAATCGTTACAAACATTACTGAACCATTATTATCGCTTAATAACTGAAGTCTTAATGAAGTATAGAATTATTTTTGGGAATTGGTATTAGTGAATAACAATTAACTCAATTCTATCTTGAAGATTGTAATCAGAAAAGGAACATATTTTTTGGGAAAAATATTGTTCCTGCATTAGCTGAATTTTCTTGAGATTAAACTTCATATCCAATTTGCTTGAGTTGATTTCCGGCAATTTGATTAAACTTATCTATTTGCTCTGAAGTTAATTCTTGTTTATATCTATTTATTCTGGAACTATTAATTGGTTTAGATAGTTGAGAAAATTCTGGTCTTTTGCTGTTAGTAATTGTATTTTGAGAATATTGATTTGGGTCTAATTGGCTAGGATGATAATCTTCTCCCAGAAAATTCATGGTTTGCTTAATTACTGTTTCTGGGTCTAAGGTTAATTCTTCATACTTAACATCTAAAATATTTGGATGATTTCCTTGGTTTAGCCTAGCATCTACACACTTTTTCCAATATTTAGCATATCTTTCAATGCTTTTTCCTTGAACTACGTTTACATGATTACGAGCTGAACAATAACAATCTCGACCATCCCGATACATATTGATAAACTGTGCATTAGGAAAATATTTTGCTAAAAAATCTATTCTCAATACATGGGGTGGTGTTTTTTCAATAAATCTTGTTCCGCCAACTTTTTTTAAAGTACATTCAGCCAATCTGTCAAAATAATCTACAATATCTTGCGATTGTTTCTGAATATCTTCTATTTCTGATTTAGTAATTTCAGAAAATGGTATACTAAATAATTCTTTATACATAAATATACCTGTTTCATAACCAGGACCGGTTAAATTTGGATGTACTCCTAGTATTAATTTCATGAGAGTAGTTCCAGTTCTAGGAGCGCCAAAAACAAATATATGTCTTTGATGAGATTTTGATTTAGGAAAACGCCAGATAACATTTTTAGGTAGGCGAGTAGGATTTTTTAGCAATTGACCAATTGTTTGTGTTAAAGTCATGTTAAACTTATAAAATATCATCAAAGTCTATAATTATTATTTTACTCAAGTCTAAGAAATATTGTCAATAACCTATTGGTTTTATTTTCAAAGTAATTTGACAGTTCGATTTTAATCAACTTTTTTTCAACTAATTTAAAAGTCACATCGTTTCTTGTCAAATAATTATGAATAATCCACCCAAATTCTCCTATAATTATCCTACTCTTGAGCCTGGGATTTTGATTAAACGTTATAAAAGATTTCTGGCAGATATAGAGTTAAAATCTGGGGAAATTATTACTGCTCACTGTGCAAATACAGGCCCGATGACTGGAGTTTCTAACCCTGGTAGTCCTGTGATGGTTTCTCATAGTAATAACCCTAAACGAAAGTTGGCTTATACTTGGGAATTAATTCAAGTAACAGATAATGAACCGACTTGGGTAGGAATTAATACGGCTTTACCTAATCGAATTATTAAGTTAGCTTTGGCAGAATACTTATTTCCTGAATTGGGAGATTATTGTGAAGTTAAACCAGAAGTTGTTTATGGAAAAGACAAAAAAAGTAGGGTAGATTTTAAGTTAATTAGCGATAGTCAAAATATTTATCTTGAGGTAAAAAATACGACTTGGGCAAATCAACGAATTGCTTTATTTCCAGATACAGTTACAGAAAGAGGGCAAAAGCATTTACGAGAATTAATTGAAGTAGTTAAAAAAGGGGAAAGAGCAGTATGTTTATTTTTTATAAATCGTGGAGATTGTTATCAGTTTGCACCTGGAGATGTTGCTGACCCTGATTATGCTGAACTCTTGAGAGAAGCTGTTAAAGAAGGGGTAGAAATTTTGCCCTGTAGATTTGAAACTACTCCCCAAGAAATTCGCTATTTAGGTATGGCGGAATTTATTAATTAGGGTGTTTTATATTGATTAATTAATTGATATTTTATTTTGTAGGTTTAATACCCCACCGTCAACGGGGTTGTTTAAAATTGTTTGGAGTTTGTAGACACGAAGTGGCGTGTCGAATACTATCCATAAGCAATTTTCTTTTCTGCCTTTTCCCTTCTTCAATTATTAACCAAAACATTTCAATGTTGATTAAAGCCTGTAATCATCTAGGCTATGAATATGAAATTATACATAAATCTGGAAACTTAGTAGTTCTCAAAAATCAAGGTAAATCTCATGTATTTGTGAATTGGGCAATACTACTAAACTCATCATCAGTTACTCATTTATTCTGTGACAAAGAATACTTTTATCAATATTTTAATCCTATATTAATATGCCGAAAACAAAGGGTTACTTAAATCCTAATTGTAATGAGTTATATTCTAGTTATGTGAAAGATTCTAATGTAGAATAAATAGCAAATAATATTGAGCAAAACTTTGACTATCCTGTTGTATTGAAAAAAAACAAAGGCTCAAAGGGAAGAAATGTATTTAAGTGTAATGATAGAAGTCAAGTCATAAACTCCCTTGATACAATTTATGATTTAAGCAATTACAAATACGATTATATTGCTATTAGTCAAGAATATATTCAGATTCAGAAAGAATTTAGAGCTTTGTTTCTAGAAGGTGATTTACATTGTGTATATGAGAAGAGTATTACTGGAGCAAAATTTGTCGGAAATTTAAGTAGACTACATTGGGAAGGAGCAAAAGCTAAGATTATATTGGATATAGATTTTTTAGAACAAATACAATATTTCTGTAAACCCATATTTCAAAATTGTGAATTAAAATATACGGGATTAGATATAGCTCTAGATACAAATAATAAACTCTGGTTAATTGAAGCGAACTCTGCACCAGGATTTGATTATTTAGTTAGAGACTGCGGGGAAGAATTAGCAATAGAATGGTACAGAAAAACACTACTATTAATATTCTCCCAATCACATTACTCCAAATAATAGTTTAGTAATTTTTAGCTACATTCAAAATTTAAGAGTTAATTTTTGAGATTTGCGACAAACCCTAGTTTTCCTAAATTGATACTTCCAAATTAGGCGTTGCTGAATCAAGGGATGAATCTTTTTTGAACAGGAAAATCTCATCCTTAATACTTCATACTTATTTTTTGCCCAAGCATACAATTCATCCCACAAATATGCAACGTCTCTCCTTCTATTCCTCTTTCTTCTTCTTTCTTCCCTCCTGACTCCTGACTCCTAAGTAATTAAGGTTAATATCATACACGCCCTTCAGCAACGCCCCAAATTAAGATACTATTGCTTTTGCCTCCTGGAGATATTTAAGATTAACAAAGTTATGAATTATTTTCTTTTATTACCAACCCTTGCCATAGTAAAATAATATTTTAATTGAAATATTTATCCGATCGCCTAATATCAAGTAATACCAAGCATGAAAAAAGAATGTTACGAATAATAGGGGCAATTAAAAGACTTTATCGGAGATTTACCTTGGACTAAAAAGATAAATTCCGACCTAATAAATGGTATAAAAACTATTAATTATGTACGTCGCCAATCCGACACCTCCCCTACCTAACTCCTCAAAAATAACCCATTTATTTGTAGCTAATATTTATCAAATTGGTATAACATTAATTAACAGCAATGTAGAGATTTTTCATACAATTCCTCTACGACCAAAAAATAGAGTCTCCACTTTCAAGGGGATAAAAAAGTAAACTTCAGTATTTCCAGCATCTGGCTTCAGTTGGTGATTTTTTTAATAGAATAGATTTGTCTGCTTACTTCTTAGCTATTGCTTTTTCTAGATTCATTACTTCCAGTTTTAATTAGACAATAATAATTTTAACTCTAAATAAGTCATATTTTTACTTTTAATAAGACTATGATAATCCAAAATAATTCACGACAATTTGATTGCTGCAGTTTTTTATATCCCCATATTATCTATTCCTTAAAAGTCTAGAATATCTCAAAACTCAAATTAAGATTGCTATTCTATACTTCAGAAAAAAACTTTTTATCGATCGACCAAACAAATGTTAATTTCATCAAAAAAACTTACTACTTTAATCATAATACTTGTACTTACACTTGCCAGTGGATGTTCTCTACTGTTAAAACCTTCTCCTAAAGTTCATATAACTCTAGGAAATCCAAGTAATGCCACAACTTCTATTGAAAATACAGATAATTATTTACTAGAAAAACCTCAATATGTATTGTCATATAACCGGGATAAAGGAACAGCAAATTGGGTAAGTTGGCAACTGAATAAATCTTGGTTAGGAAATGTAGAAAGACAGGATGATTTTCGCCCTGATGATAGTTTACCTGAAGACTGGTATCAGGTCAGACCTAGTGATTATCGAAATACTGGTTATGACCGAGGACATTTAATTCCTTCAGCAGACCGTACAGCTAATGAAGAAGATAATTCAGCCACATTTTTAATGACAAATATAATTCCCCAGAGTCCAGATAATAATCGTGAAACTTGGCGGGAATTAGAACAATATTCTCGGGAACTTGTACAACAAGGAAATGAACTTTATATTATTGCTGGAGGATACAGAAAAAAAGCAACTCTTGCCAAAGGTAAAGTAACTATTCCTAGCCGTACATGGAAAATTATAGTAGTGGTAAAACCTGGTTCTGGTTTGAGGGGAGTTGATAAAAATACTAGAGTAATTACAGTGGATATGCCTAATTCAAATCGGATTAGAAGTGACTGGAAAGCTTACCGAGTTTCAGTCGATAAAATTGAAGCAGCTACTGGTTATGATTTTCTTTCAAAAGTTCCTAAAGAAATTCAAGATGTAATTGAAAATAGAGTTGATCGGCAGTAGATAAGTTAAAATTAATAGGTTCAAAATTGACTTGAATAAGCTAGTAGGTTGTAGTTTGTAAATTAAAAAATTTGGTAGTCCTAAATATGTAAGGATATTGATTAATGAATCCTTTCCATTGTCAGGAGGTAAGCTGTAAAATTATTACTTTACCACTACCAAAATTTTCAAGTATATATTATATAGTTTCCAGATAAGTTGTTAAACTAAAGAAGGCAACAGGGAATAAACAAAAATGGTAAAAATATTTCCCTATTCAAGTTTCAATAGAAACTGTAGCTATACCTGCATAATCTCCTGTATTTGTCTTACCAACTATATAAACATCTTTTCTCACCTCACCCACCTTATAAACCTTTAAATCACTCAAATATTGTTTCATCATACTGACAAGTTTTTGATATTTCCTTACCACTTCATATTCTTCTGCGTTATGCCAATCTTTTTCTCTAATTACCAATCTAAAAAAAACTTCAAATTCTATTACTTTAACTGTAGTCTCTAAAGAATGTTTAGTAATTTTCAAAACAATTTCATTATTTAATGAAATTTCCTCTCCAAATTCCCAAATAAAAACTTCAAAAGGATAATCAGATTCACTCATCCATAGTAAATCTTTTACCAGTTCATCTAATTGCTCAAAAATTTCTAAATTAGTTAAAGTCATTTTCATTAATTGATAATGGATAATTGATAATTGCCTCTGGTTAAAACCGTTACGGAATTGAATATAAGGAAATATTATTTCTTTTTTTTCCCTTCAAAGGGTCGGCTTTAAACCAGAATTATTTAATTATTAATTATTCGGTAATTAATACTAAAATTACTAATAAATTTATAGACTATTGAGGTGAAATATCTAATCCTCGTTTACCTCCCCAACTTTCCACAATTTTATCATCATAATCATCAGCAACTTTCAATACTGTTAAAGCCAACTCTTACAGTTAATTATGGTCACAAGTAAAATTAACCGTACTATAATTTCCCATGTCATTTCAGTTATCAGTTATCAGTAAGCTTAATAGCACGATAAAACTCCGTTTTCCTGGCGTGAAAAAAAACTTATCCTGTCTTATTCTTACTTTAGCTTCCTTTCCCTTATGCTCAATTATTCAACTTGGCGTGATAAGTAATTAAGTACAATTAATTATATATTTTATGGTCAGGTTAAATAGATAGGCAAAATGATTTTCATATTTACTGCTCAAGTATACAAGTATATTTTTTTTCCTACTTCCAAGTCCTTAATTAAAAATGTTATGGCACTACACAAATTAGGTTAGGACATTCATCCATATCCTACAACAACTATCTTTTAATATGTTTTGATGATTAGGCGATCGCTAAAATAATTGATTTGACTGTTTTTGTATCATGTTTAGCTTTCAAAATCACAAAAATCAACCAATTTTGAAATCAGAAGTCAAGAGTAGAATGTTGTAAATTTTAAATTTTAAATTTTGATTTTTTGCTTACTTTCTAGAGTCTTTCTGACATTTTGACGCACTCTCAGAATGACCTCCTCGCCCTTGACCAAAAAGTAAGGTCAATAGTCTCCCCTTTTAAGGGGATGAAAAAGCGGTCGAGGGATGGCGTTAGCGGAGCGGGTCTGTAAGAACGGGTTTCCTCGCCATATCCAATCGACCAAGAGAAAATCAACTTCAGTATTTTCTTGCCTCCCTATTCCATGAGGTACTGATAACTGATAACTGAAATGACTTTGCCCGAAGCAATATGAGGTTGTCTAAAATACATTTGTAAACTAATTAAATTATCACCAGTAGAGGAAGCATTTATGGCAATGACTATGGTTGAAAAAATCCTGGCCAAAGCATCAGGAAAATCTACCGTTACCCCAGGAGAAAATATTTGGATTAACGTAGATGTTCTAATGACCCATGATGTGTGTGGTCCTGGTACTATTGGCATCTTTAAAAAAGAATTTGGCGAAAAAGCCCAAGTTTGGGACCGGGAAAAAATCGTTCTTATCCCAGACCACTATATTTTCACCGCCGACAAACGAGCTAACCGTAATGTAGATATCTTGCGAGACTTTGCCCAAGAACAAAACATCAAATACTTTTACGACATTATCGATCGCTCAGACTTCAAAGCTAACCCAGACTACAAAGGAGTTTGCCACGTTGCTCTCGCCCAAGAAGGGCACACCCGTCCAGGGGAAGTTTTATTTGGCACAGACTCCCATACTTGTAATGCAGGTGCTTTTGGACAATTTGCCACAGGTATAGGCAATACCGACGCTGCTTTTATTTTAGGAACTGGGAAACTGTTAGTAAAAGTTCCAGCAACTATGCGATTTGTCTTGAATGGAGAAATGCCGGACTATTTATTAGCAAAAGATTTAATACTGCAAATTATTGGAGATATTTCTGTTTCCGGTGCTACTTATAGAACAATGGAATTTGCAGGAGAGACGGTGAAACAGATGACAATGGAAGAACGAATGACCCTCTGCAATATGGTCATTGAAGCAGGCGGTAAAAATGGAGTTATCGCTGCCGATGAAACTACTTTTAAATATTTGCAAGGTCGAACAGATAAAACATTTGAGTCATTTCAGACAGATGAAAATGCGACATTTTATAGCGATCGCTCCTACGATGTGACAAAATTAGAACCAGTCGTAGCTAAACCTCATTCTCCAGATAATAAGGAACTTGCTCGTAACTGTAAAGATGTCAAAATTGACCGAGTTTATATTGGTTCTTGTACAGGTGGAAAAACTTCTGACTTTCTTAATGCAGCTAAACTTATTAAAGGTAATCAGGTGAAAGTTCCCACCTATTTAGTACCAGCAACCCAGAAAGTTTATGAGGATTTATTTAACTTAAAACATGATGGAAAAACCCTCTCAGAAATATTTTTAGATGCTGGTTGTATTGAACCTGCTGCTCCCTCTTGTGCTGCTTGTTTAGGCGGACCAAAAGATACATTCGGACGATTAAATGAACCAGAAATTTGTGTGTCTACAACTAATCGTAATTTCCCTGGTCGAATGGGGAATAAACAGGCACAAGTTTATTTAGCTTCTCCTTATACAGCAGCAGCTTCCGCACTGACTGGATATGTTACCGACCCACGAGAATTTATGTAAATTTGTTGCCAGTTTATCAATAAAAAATTTAGGAGTCAGGAGTCATAATTGAATTATGTATGTAGAAATAAATGAATATATTGTTTAAATTTTTCCAGTAAATCTAATATTGATTGATATTTGATTAGTGGAAATTTACCAACTACAGCATTAATTAATTTTGACTCCTGGCTACTTTCATATTGCTAAGATCACAAAAGTTTATGATACTTTAATCTCATAACTAAGGCGCTATAGTTAAAAAAATCATCAATCTACCATTTACATCAGAGCGATCGCTACACAAAAAAACCTATCTAAAATCTAATAACCCAGGCGCTATAGTTGAAAAATCATCAATCTACCATTTACATCAGAGCGATCGCTACACAAAAAAACCTATCTAAAATCTAATAACCCAGGCGCTATAGTTGAAAAATCATCAATCTACCATCTACATCAGAGCGAACCCCACAAAAAACCTATCTAAAATCTAATAACCCAGGCGCTATAGTTGAAAAATCATCAATCTACCATCTACATCAGAGCGAACCCCACAAAAAACTTATCTACAATCTAATAACCCAGGCGCTATAGTTGAAAAATCATCAATCTACCATTTACATCAGAGCGAACCCCACAAAAAACTTATCTACAATCTAATAACCCAGGCGCTATAGTTGAAAAAATCATTAATCTACCATTCATACTAGAGCGAACCCCACAAAAAACTTATCTACAATCTAATAACCCAGGCGCTATAGTTGAAAAATCATCAATCTACCATCTACATCAGAGCGATCGCTACACAGAAAATCTATCTAAAATCTAATAACCCAGGCGCTATAGTTGAAAAATCATCAATCTACCATCTACATCAGAGCGAACCCCACAAAAAACTTATCTACAATCTAATAACCCAGGCGCTATAGTTGAAAAATCATCAATCTACCATCTACATCAGAGCGATCACTACACAGAAAATCTATCTAAAATCTAATAACCCAGGCGCTATAGTTGAAAAAAATACCAACTTAGTAGTCTCTACCTCAGGGCAAACGCATCTAAATTCTGGAAACTTCTGCCGTTAAGCTTTAGAGGAGTAATAAGTATAAATATTCAAAAGTCTGGCATCTTTACCCTGTAATATCATGTCCGTTGGTATCGTTTGTGTATAAAGTTGGGGAAATATCTAGCGCCATATAAGGTTTTTCCTTCTCTTAAAGCTTCTTCCTTCTTCCTTCTTGCTTCTTCCTTACCTTGCTCTATACAATACCGATGCTACCGGACATGATATAAGAAATTCAAAATAAGATGCGTTTGCCCTGGTCTCTACCTAAAGAAAATAATATATAGCAACTGCCAAGTTGATGTTTGACAATTAGAGCATCTTGCTCGCGTCATAAATCATCATAATTAGAGTTTGCTGATTAACTATCAAAGCATTGACAGATAAAGATTTTATCCTTCTGAGATTCCCAAGGGGTGCGCTTATTTTAGTCTAAAACGTTCAAAAAGTTAGCATTTTAGGCAAATCAGGCACAGAAAAATTGAGGGACAAAACTTAGCTCCTACCTCCTGTAAATTCCCATTTCTCCTGTCTCCTGTCTCCTGTCTCCTGTCTCCTACCTCTACTAAAAGACTTATTCAGCAAACCCTAATTATTAATTATTGAAGACCAATTTTTCCAAGGATTTTTCGATAAATTAGAATTAGTATATCTCTTATCGTGAGATACTTCTTCTCCTATCCAATCTGGCAATTCAACTTCTTGATTTTCATTATAAAGTTCAACTTCAGCCACAATTAAACCTTGATTATCTCCAGCAAACTCATCAACTTCCCAAATAAAATTACCATGAGAAACCTTATATCTAACCTTTTCAATTAAGGGCGAATTACACAAAGTATTCAACATTTCTTGAGCATCTTCAACTGGAATAGAATACTCATATTCTGACCGTGAATTACCCACAGAAGGTCCTTTAATAGTTAAATAGCCTTGGTCCCCCGCAATTCTTGCCCTTAATGTTATACCATCTTCCGTAGACATATAACCTTGACGATAAACTTTTCCAACAGCTTGATTACGCCACCCGTTGCCTTTAACTAAAAACTTACGTTCTATTTCTATTGCCATTTTAATATTTAAGAACTTTTGAGAATTAATACAATGATTATTATCATAATGGGAGTTTCTGGTTCTGGTAAATCTACTATTGGAAAATTATTAGCAAAATCTCTAGGTTATGAATTTTATGACGCTGATTCTTTTCACTCCCAAGCTAATATAAAAAAAATGAGTAGTGGTAATCCTTTAAATGATGCAGACCGAATTCCTTGGTTAGTAGAAATGAGAAATGCAATTGAGCAATGGTTAGAGAATAATAAAAATATTATATTAGCCTGTTCTGCTCTGAAAAAAGCTTATCGTCATCTACTGATAAAAGACTCACAAAATATTAAACTTGTCTACTTAAAAGGGTCTTTTGATTTGTTTGCCCAAAGACTAAAGGAACGAGAAAATCATTTTATGAAAGTTGAAATGTTAAGAAGTCAATTTGACGATCTTGAAGAACCAGAAGAAGGGATAATAATAGATATAGATGCTGTAAAATCTCCCGAAGATATTATCAATTCTATTAGGAATAATTTGTAGAAATTTTTATTTATATAGGTAGTGAAGTCGGGGAAAGGCAGGGGGTAGAGGATAGGAAATTCAGGGATATAGAAAACTATCTAAAAAAAAGTATTTGGAGAGCAAAATTGTTTGAATATTTGCGTAACCATTCTACCTCCAAATATTTGTTTTTTTCTCCCTGATGGAAAAAGCTTTAAAGTCTTTTTGCAACTTATTTATCCCCAGCTCAAAAAGCTGATAGCTGAATGCTAAAAGCTAATAGCTAGTTAACTTGTCTATCTGTATCTACAGTCAACCCCGATCGAGATATTATTCTATGCAACTTAGAAATAAATTTGATAAAATTACTGCCTTGAATAGTTTAGTAAAAGTAGTAATATTATCTTTTCTTTCACAGATTTAATACCTTACCGTCAACAGGAGTCCTTAAAATTATTTGGGGTTTTAATCCCCATGCAATTTTTCCTTCTGCCTTCTGCCTTCTGCCTTCTTCCTTCTTCAATCACCTAAAACCTAACACTTTTCCTTTACTTCAAAAAACGACTTGCCATCCCCATCATATCTGAAATATCAACATCCCCATCTCCATCAGCATCCAAAAAGCTATTTAAAACATTATTAGATGCCTGATTAGGATTTTGAGTGTCATTACCCGTTTTCAATAAATTCAGAATTAGTGGCACTAAAGTAGGCAATAAATTCTGGATTTGTGAGAGGTCAAAACCTGTTTTTTCAGATATACTCTGAACAATTCCAGTAATTTGATTAGCTGAAAATAGAGATTCAACAGCTTGGGGATTAGGATCTGTACCTGCAAACTGATTGATAATTGCTTGAACTGCTCCATTACCAGACTCTTCTCGCTTCTGCTGTAAAGCTGAACGTACATAACCACTCAACATTGACATAGCAACTTGAGTTGCACCAGAATCTCCTCCGAGATTGCCGCTTAGTTGCTGCACTGTACCAAGAATACTACTCAATTGACTCGTACTAGCTTCTTGATTAGGGTTATTAATAGCACCAACAATTTGATCGAAAAGTCCCATTATTTTTAAACTGTGATAATTTATTTGACAACGAGCTTCAGAAAGGCCAATAACCTCTACTGAAACTGTGATAATTTATTTGACAACGAGCTTCAGAAAGGCCAATAACCTCTACTGAAGTCGTCTTTAATTATCTATCTTTGTTACCCAAATAGCTACTAAAAAATGCCTCAACTTCATCTACAGTAGGTTGAGCAGACATCGCTCCTTTTTTAGTAGCGCTTAAAGCACCCACCGCACTAGCATAAGTAACAATCTTTTTTGCTACCCCTGGTTGCTGTAGTTGACGGATACCATATTGACGCAACTGATGTACAAAACCTGCGACAAAGCTATCACCAGCACCAGTAGTATCCACCACATCTATTGAAAAAGCTGGTACTTTCCCTTCATTTTCTGACAAGTAGTAAGCACAACCTAAATCGCCAGCAGTTATCAATGTGCCTTCCACTGAATTTAATTGGTAAGTAATTGCAGCAGGTTCGGTAGATTCAAATAACCATTCAGCTTCTTCTATAGAGAGTTTGACAAAATCCACTCTTTTTAGTAAAGAATATATAAGCTCTTTAGCTTCATCTGGATTCGGCCAAAATGAAGGACGCCAGTTGACATCTACCATGATTTTGAGATGGTATTGGTCAGCCAATTCAAGAGCTTGGTAAATTGCTTGTCTAGTTTCAGGGTAAGCTAGTCCAAGGGTTCCTAATATTAAAAACTCACCATTTAAAAATAAAGATTCTGGCAAAAGTTCAGCTTGTAAATGGGTATCAGCAAATTCTGTTGTCTGGCGATCGCCAAAACCAACAAATTCACGTTCCCCTGTTGTAGAGTGTAAGACATAGACCTTTCGTGTTGGTGCGTCAGAATTTTGCTGGATACCAGTAGTATCTACTCCAACTTCTTGCAAAAATTTTACCAGTGTTTTGCCTTCTGTATCTTGACCTATTGCACTAATTAGAGCAGTAGGAGTCCCTAGTTTGACTAAACCACAAGCAACATTGGCCAGGGCACCACCAGGGTAGATTGTCCAAGATTGAACTTGATTTAGAGGTATTCCGGGTCTGTCGGCCAAACAATCAAATAAAATTTCACCGAGACAGAGAACATGAAGATGGGTCATATTGATTAGAGTATCTCAAGTTATATATAGGTAGGGAAATTCGGAATATTTTAGTGGTGATTAAAATCTAAGGTATATTTAAAATCAATAATTTTTTTTGAAAAAACATAATTAACTAATTTTATCCTCCCTCAGCTTTTTCATACTTTTCCCACTTATAGATTGTCATTAAGGTGAATTTTGTCAAGATGTCTCTAAAATTATAATTAGGCAGATATACATATATAGACAAAAGTTATGACTGGTTGCGAGTCTCAAACCAAAATATCCCTTTCAGAAAGGGAACTTCAAGTTGTGGAGCTAGTGGCAGATGGGTTGACTAATGAAAAAATCGCCGAGAAGCTAGAAATTAGTAAGCGAACGGTAGATAATCATATCAGTAATATTCTGAGTAAGACTTCAACCCATAATCGAGTAGAACTGGTTCGTTGGGCTTTGCAGTGGGGCAAAGTATGTTTAGATAGTATCAACTGTTGTAATTTACCAGATACAACGGAACAATTTGTAGATCATAGCTTAGAGGGCGATATATTGGGAAGGTAAATATCAAGATGCAGACTGCGAAACAAAAACAACAACGTTATCAAATTAGCTGTCAAGGACTACCACTAGCAGTATATCGAGAAGTAGCAGCTCATTTGCGTCAAGTCGGCAAAGTAGAAGTGGACTTATTTTTTCTTCCTGTCTCAGAACCATTTGACTATGAAAAAAGCCAAATAGGAAGTCTGTGCTTAGAGTATACAGAAGATGCTGAAGATGCTGTCCGTCAAAAAGTAGACCAAATATTGGCCTATTATCAATCTAAATTCGGGCCTTGGGAAGCCAATCAAATTGCAGGTAATGGTGAGGGAGATTAGTCATTGCTCAAATATCAAATATTAGGGACTAATGACTGTCCCCTCTCTCCATTTTTTTAGTAATTATTGTTCTAATATCTGGCATTAAAGTTACTCTATGAATATCAAACAAAAGTCTTAATTTTTACTAATAAACTCTATTTTCAACAATAACAAAAAGAGCTATAGCAATTTCCAAGAAGCGTGAGGTACAAAATTCCTGTGTTTTAGGGAGTAGGGAGTAGGGAATAGAAAAACAACTGTATCTCAGTAACTTGAGAAACGCTATATGTTAGTATGTAGTGATTATTTGTAGTAAATTAGTTATTATGTCTAAATCATAAATTACCTAATTTTATTATTTTTGGCTCTAGTAAATCAGGCTCTACTTCCCTTTGTAACTATCTTGTTCAGCATCCAGATATTTTTATTAGTAAAAAGAAAGAACCTAATTTTTTCTTGTATGATGAAGGTAGGATTATAACTAATCAAAAAGGAAAGATTACAGTTTATACTATAGATTGGTACAAGTATTGGTTTAGAAAAGCACAAGAGAAAGCTATTGGATAAGCTTCTGTATCTTACATAGCTAATGAACAAGCTCCTATTAGTAATTAAATCAAGATTACCTGATGTTAAATTAATTGCTTGATTACGCGTTCCTGTGTCTCGTGTCTATTCTGATTATTTATTTAATCAAAGAAACAATAAACACGAAGGTGAAAAATCTTTGTTAAAAGCAATAGAAGCTGACCAAAAGCAAGGATATCCCGAGCAATATTTTGAAAAAGGGTTGTACTACTATTACCTAAAAAAATATTTTGATATATTTGACCGTCAAAATACTAAACTTTTCTTATTTGAAGATTTTACCTCAGATCCTCTAAAGGTTGTCAAGGATATATTTACATTTTTAAATGTAGACAGTAGCTTTGTACCTCAAAGATGCTTCTTCAGGAATCCCAAAAAATCAGACTATTTATAATTTTATTTATAAAGATAATTTCCTTAGAAAAGCTTGACGTCCAATTATGAGAACTTTATTTCCTAACCGTGAAAAAAGAAGAGCATTGTGGACAAATCTAATAAGTCGAAATTTATCTCGGCCTCCTCTACCCTCAGAAATGAGAAAAGTCATATTCGAGATGTATAAACCTGATATCATAAAATTACAAAAACTAATAGACCGAGATTTGTCAAAATTGTTGTCTTAATTTAAGCAATTGTAAGTAATACTTTTACCAATTATTCATTAAGTAGAACATAGTAATTTTTGGGCACTATGTATCAAATTGTAAATTAGCTCAAAAGTTTATATTAATTGCTTTTAGGAGTTTTTTGATTAAAAATGCAACGTCTTTTTTTTGCCTGCTCTATTTATCTATTAGTAATTATTGAATACTATATTGCTCTTACACTAGCTTTGTTTAGAATTGACTGATATCGAGAGATAAGCAGAATTATTATAATTCTCAATTAATTAACTATTGAAACATCAGAGATGTTACTATGCCACCAATACCATCTTATTTAATCCCTCTAGTAATTGTTTTAGTAATTGTTCCATCTGTAGTTGCTATCTTATTAAGAATTGTACTTCATTTTGACTTAGTAAATCAAGGAAATAAAGTTAGAAGACTAATTAATCAGCAGTCAGTAAATAAGCCAAGATTTATCGAATATTTAGAGGGCAGATTTACAGATGCAAGTAGTAAACTAGAGCAAGTTAATACAGGAGCATTAATAGACCAAGTTTATAGTAGACAAAGATTATTTGGATTAATATCTTATGAACAAATAGAATATTTATGTCGAATTTTACCTAATCTACTGGTGTCTTTTGGATTATTAGGTACTTTTATCGGCATTACCATTAACTTGACTTCTTTAAGTCAAACAGTTAGTGATACTAATGCTACTGATGTTAGTAGTTTGCTCAGGGAATTACAAGTACCATTACAAGGCATGGGAATTGCCTTTACTAGCAGCTTAGTAGCAATATTATTTAGTGCAGTAGTTACATCAGTTAATTTCATTTTTAATACTAGCCTTGCCAAAACTAGATTAATCAGTTCAATAGAAGACTATTTAGATAACATTTACTTACAAACAATAGAAGGTCAAACTCAGCTTGATAAAGTAGTAAAAGCTGTTGCTTATTCTTTTGAAGGATTTTTAACAAGATTTGGTCAAACAGTCAGAGTAGGAGTAGAGTCAGCTCTGCAAGATAAAATTCAAGAAATTCATAATGCTAATACTACTACCAGTAAATTAGCAGAACAGACTTTTGTGCGATTAGGAGAAGCTGCTGCTACAGTGGCAAAAAGTTCTAAAGATTTTCAGATAGCAGGGGATAGATTTCTAGAAATAGCACAGATATTTGAACATAGTCAATTTCCGCAAAAGTTAGCTAATTCAACAGCACAATTAGCCAATATTCAAAGTAATTTTTCTCAATCAACTTCGACTCTAGCTACTGCTGTTCAAGCAATAGAAATAGTAGTAATTGAACTACAGGGATATAGTAAGAGACTAGCAAAATTTGGAGAACAAATTACCAGTAATAATCAAACTTCATTAAAACTATTAGAATCTCATCAAAGTAATCAAAAATCTTTAGCTGAGATGATTCGACAATTACAAGAAGCATCACAAGGTTTTCAATTAGCAGTGGGAACTCTGGATAGTTTACAAAGAAGAGTAGTATCTAAAGCAGATAATTTAGATGAAGTACAAATTCAACTAAAAACTTTAGCAAATGCCTTGAATAATTCTACAGATGGTATTAGTCAGAGCATTAAATCTTTAGGAGACCAAATAGGGAAAGGTATGAGTAATCAAGCTAATCTGAATAATTCCCATTTAAGCGTCATCGCCACAAATTTACAGGAATATATCAATCAAATGCAAGAAACTAAAAATGAAATTTATCGGTTGACACATACTATCGATAAATTAGCAAATAAATAGGTGTGACAGCTCGCTGCTTCAAACCTTCTCTTGGCAAGCTCAAGACTTTTAAGTACCCCTTTTTTTTACCGAATAATTAAGGTTTAAAGCCTCTCCTTTAAAGGAGAAACAAGAAAAAAATTTTCCTTTTATTCAATCCTCTTCCTTTTAGGGAGAGGTAATTATCAATTATCCATTATCAATTATCAATTATTGAAATAAGTTATCTACAAATAGAACTATTGCCAAAGTAAAAAATAAATCTTTTTTTATCATTTTCTTTGTGGGTTTAATACCCCACCGTCAACGGGGGTGTTCAAAATTACTTGGGGGAGCGAATCCCCATGTAATATTAAATCCGGATAATTAATATACCTAAGTCATTGCGACTGGAACGGAGTGGAAGGTTTGCGCAGCATTCCGTAAGGAAAGCAATCTCCGCGCACTCCTGAGATTGCTTCCTGTCGTCGCAATGACGAATGTTCAACCGGATTTTATATAATTTTCCTCCTGTCTCCTGTCTCCTGTCTCCTGTCTCCTTCTTCAACCCTTGTTTATTAAGCATCTCTATACATTAGACATCTCCAGAAAAGAGGCAACAGGCAATAGCTCATCTGGCAACAGGGAGCAATAATTGATAATTGGTGGTGGTGCATATAATGGTAAAGGAAGTGTGGGGAGATGGGGACCCACCCCTAACCCCTCCGGTGGAGGGGAATTTTGGGAGATGGGGGGATCGGGAGTGTGGGAAAAATAAAAAAATATATATCCTCACCAAAACCCATGCAGGACTACCTGATAATTTATGGATAAGAATTGATTTGATTTTTGATTTTTACCAGATGTCTATTTATGTTTTCTGCTATGTTTTCCCTGTTCTCTGTTCCCTGCTCCCTCACAGGAGTGCGCATTCCCTCTCTTGGTCGATGGTCGGACAGCGAGGAGACCCACTCTTGACAGAGTCGCTGCCTCTTTCCTCCTCCCGAGGAGCTTTCCTATGGTCATGCTGCGCAAACGCTAACACTTTACATGTTGCGGAGCAAAACGCCATCCCTCGACCGCTTGCGACTGTAGTCGTCGCGGGGTCGCACTGCTGTTCCCTGCTCCCGACTTTTGCCAGGAGTCTAATATATTTAATAATTTGATTATTAATAGGAATTAAAATAATTATGCGTCATCGTTCACGACTTATTGAAGATAATCGCGACCTAGAAATTTGGCCTGCATTTACAGACTTAATGTCTAACTCTTTTATGATATTAAGTTTATTATTGCTATTAGCTATTATTAAATCTCTGTTTATAGAGTCAATTTCTGATGCCAACGAAAATCGCGCCCTACAACTGCAACAAGAAATTACTAATTTACAAAATCAAATTCAACAAAAGACTGGTGAAGTAACAGGATTACAAGGACAAATTGGTAACTTACAAAATCAAGTAACAAAATTACAAGGATTAGTAACTACCTCTGAAAATGAACTAGAGCAAAAGTCAAATAGAGTCACACAACTAGAAACAGAAATTGAAAAATTGAAGTCTCCACCTGTGATAGTAATTAGAGATTCTAAGTCTCGAAGATTTGAATCAGGAAGTGCGGAAATATCGGGAGATTTAAAAAGTTTTATTGAGGGAGATTTAATCAAACAAATAGAGGATTTTGCTAAGGAATATAAAGGTTATGTTGTTGAAGTAATAGGTCATACTGATGGTCAAGTAAATCAGAGAAGTGGAAGTAATTTAGATACTCAGTTAGAACAAGTTGCTAAGGGTAATGAATCTGTTAATAGTTTAGTACCAGGTTCAAATGCAGATTTAGGTTTGATGCGTGCTTTATCTGTTGTACAAGAACTTCAAAAAAACCCTCGTTTGAAAGAATTGGGGTTAAAATTTCGAGCTTATTCTGCAGCACAATTATATAACCCTGGGGGAGATTTTGCGGGGGCAAATCGTAATCCAAATCAGAGCAGACGTCGGATAGAAGTTCGGTTTACTCCTAGTGCGGTTGAGAGGTAGGTTAAAGTTGAAAGCAAGATTTTTAGCACAGATGTAATTGTAGATTTATGAACACGGAACCAAAACCGATGTATGAATGGAGGGACATCAACTGGCGAAAATTGGATAAGTTTACCGAATATAGTGGCATTAATCCTAAGGACTCGTGCAAAAATAACCTGAACAGTTTTTTTGATAGAAGCTATATTTCACAATTTATCCCAGATAAAATTTGTACAACTTATTTTTACATGGCTCCTAAGTTTGAAATTAAAATATACAATTGAGAATAATAGAGTTGTTGGGAAATAAGAATTGAACAATGCTCAAAAGCTTATATAGTAAGCTTTTAAGGAGTTTAGGCCTCAAAAACGCTATAAACTTTGACTAATAAGGGTTTTAGCCATTTTTTTCGCTTAATTCCCAACAACTCTAATATAAATACTGCTAAAATTATTATGGCAAAATTTTGTTTGCAAGCTCCCTTTAAACCTACTGGTGACCAACCTGGAGCGATCGCTCAATTAACTGTTAATATTCAAGCTGGACATAAATTTCAAACATTACTAGGAGCTACAGGTACTGGTAAAACTTTTTCCATAGCTTCTGTGATAGAAAATGTTGGCAGACCGACATTAGTATTGGCTCATAATAAAACATTAGCTGCTCAATTATGTAATGAGTTAAGGGATTTTTTCCCTGATAATTCTGTGGAATATTTTATTAGTTATTACTACTATTATCAACCGGAAGCTTATCTACCAGTAGATTTGGTTCTTGTTCCAGCAAGTCATTAATCAGAGAATAGGCAAAATTTGGGGCCTAGCTATGGGTGATTCTGTATTTATCGATTAAATCCGGGTGTGGTCAAAAGTAGTTGATAGAGCAGAGGATAAATTTTGTCCAAACCTTGCGTTTTGTGGTTGGCTTTCTCAGCAACTTGGATCTAACGGCGTTCCGTTATAATTCCGCGTACTAACGCCGCAAAACAGTTCTACATACTAATATGTTGTCTGAAACATGTATTCCCACCATTATGCCGTTGTCATTACAAACATGTCTGCCATCTCGCTGCGTACCATAGTCTAAAAAGGGCTGACTGAGGACTAGTGTTGAATCTGTAAAATTTATTGGAGCGCACGCCAGTAAATTTTTGCTTACGTGCAGCCCCCGCATTCCATATCCACTGGGGCAGATGTGTATTCTCTTCCCATCCCTTTGGAATTGTTTCCGTGATATATCAAGCCCACTAACAACTATGTCGTCGAGAAATGTTTGATTAAACGAGGCCAAGGGGGGATTAAGACATACAAATTCATTTCGTCGAACATGTAAGCCCTGCATGTAGGCGGATTCTCCACATATATGCATCCCTCGGTACTGCGTACTTCTATCGAGAAAATCTCTTGGTTGTGCAAGGCTGTATTTGCCGCCAGACATCAACACTGGTAGCAAACAGATGCTTCCTATAACTATTTTGAGTGAATTCTTGATGCTTTTGCCAAATATGACTCCCTTTCTCCTGCCGTTGCAATGATTGAATTATATCCGCTAGCCTGTGCTGCTAGAGCGTCAGACGACATATCCCGTTGCGTTAGTAGCTTAAGTCTTCTCCTATCCCCAATATCAGTACTAGACAAAATCTCATCTTTTATCAAGCTCTATGGAAATTTTTGTAGTGACTTTATTATAAAATTGCCACAAAAATGTATTTATTCATCAGGACTTACGCAAATGTACTATCTTATAGATCTATAGAGTTCAAAATATTGCGAAATAGTTTTAACTCTATATGTAGAGTCTCTGCGTAAGTCCTATTCAGACAAAAAAATAGTGGAAAATTTCTCCCACGCCCAAAGTGCATAATTCTCAAAAACATATCCCTGTAAACTACCCTCCCCATACTCTACTTTTTCAGCTACAATTTAGGATTTTATTGTAGGAGTTTGGAGGCCAAACTCCAGCAAAAACTGGGACTTAGAAATCGAACCCCCACAGTTTTTTTGATTAAAATTATTTATTATGATTATGGAAAAATTTTGTTTGCAAGCTCCTTTTAAAGCTACTGGTGACCAACCTGGAGCGATCGCTCAATTAACTGTTAATATTCAAGCTAGGCATAATTTTCAAACATTACTAGGAGCTACAGGTACTGGTAAAACTTTTTCCATAGCTTCTGTGATAGAAAAAGCAGGCAGACCGACATTAGTTTTAGCTCATAATAAAACTTTAGCGGCTCAATTGTGTAATGAGTTGCGTGATTTTTTTCCCAATAATGCGGTTGAGTATTTTGTTAGTTATTACGATTATTATCAACCAGAAGCTTATATTCCTGTCACTGATACATATATAGAAAAAACTGCTTCTATTAATGATGAAATTGATATGTTGCGTCACTCGGCAACTCGGTCACTTTTTGAACGGCGAGATGTAATTGTTGTGGCTTCTATTAGTTGTATTTATGGTTTAGGAATGCCTGCTGAATATTTAAAAGCTGCGATTAAGTTACAAGTGGGAGAAGAAATTAATCAACGACAAATTTTAAGAGATTTAGCGACAGTTCAATATACTAGAAATGATTTAGATTTAGGTCGAGGAAAATTTAGAGTTAAGGGCGATGTTTTGGAAATCGGACCTGCTTATGAGGATAGAATTATTCGGGTAGAATTTTTTGGGGATGAAATAGATGCTATTCGTTATATTGACCCTGTAACTGGAAATATTCTCCAAAGTTTAGAGTCTTTAAATGTATATCCAGCGCGTCACTTTGTTACTCCTGAAGAAAGATTAGAAGCAGCTTGTGATGATATTGAAGCAGAATTAGAAGAGCAATTAGAGGAATTAGAAAAAGCAGGAAAATTGTTAGAAGCTCAACGTTTGGAACAGCGTACCAGATATGATTTAGAAATGTTGCGAGAGGTGGGATATTGTAATGGAGTAGAAAATTATTCTCGGCATTTAGCAGGTAGAAAAGCAGGGGAACCACCAGAATGTTTGATTGATTATTTTCCGAAAGATTGGTTATTAATTATTGATGAATCCCATGTGACTGTTCCGCAAATTCGAGGAATGTATAATGGTGACCAAGCTAGAAAAAAAGTTTTAATTGAACATGGGTTTCGTTTACCTAGTGCTGCAGATAATCGACCTTTGAAGTCTGAGGAATTTTGGCAAAAGGTTAATCAATGTATTTTGGTTTCTGCTACTCCTGGAGATTGGGAGATAGAAAAGTCTGAGGATAGAATTGTTGAGCAAATTATTCGTCCGACTGGTGTTGTTGACCCGGAAATTTTTGTGCGTCCGACTGAAGGTCAGGTTGACGATTTATTAGGAGAAATTAGGGAAAGGGTTAAGCTGGAAGAGAGGGTTTTAATTACTACTTTAACTAAGCGGATGGCTGAAGATTTGACTGAATATTTGCAGGAGCAAAATGTGAAGGTACGTTATTTGCATTCGGAGATTAATTCTATTCAGAGAATTGAGATTTTGCAGGGGTTGAGAGAGGGAGAATTTGATGTGTTAATTGGAGTGAATTTGTTAAGGGAAGGTTTGGATTTACCGGAGGTTTCTTTAGTAGCTATTTTAGATGCTGATAAAGAGGGATTTTTACGGGCGGAACGTTCATTAATTCAGACTATTGGTAGAGCAGCGCGTCATGTCCGGGGTCAGGCTATTTTATATGCGGATAATTTGACGGATAGTATGATTAAAGCTATAGATGAAACGGAGAGAAGGCGAGGAATTCAGTTGGCATATAATAGGATGAATAATATTACACCGAAGCCTATTGTAAAAAAACAAAGTAATGCAATTTTGGCATTTTTGGATGTGTCGCGCCGTTTAAATTATCAACAGTTGGAAGAGGTGTATGAACAGGTGGATGAGTTATCTTTAGAGGAGCTACCAGAGTGGATTAAAAAGTTAGAAACTCAGATGAAAGAAGCAGCAAAAAAATTAGAATTTGAAGAGGCAGCTAAATTGCGTGATCGCATTAAATATTTGCGGGATAAATTAGTTGGTAATTCTTGAAATTTATTCAAAAAACTGTTGTTTCATCCCCTAGTCTCCAAATTTCCCCAAGGTTGATCGATTAAACTGCAAGGGTTTTGAACCTAATAAATCCTATAATCGTGCACTTTTTTAGCCAAATAATCCTTGAAACCAGGATTTAGAAAGAGCTATTGTTGCTACGTCATCGACAAAAAATCAAGATCATAAATTTGGTTTGTCAAATAATATTATTTATTATGATAACTGGTGATGTATTAACACAAATAACTTATAAACGATGTAGCTCAAATATAATCACAGAATAAGATTTTATTTCAGATATATTGACTCAAAGTATTGAAAGAAAAGAATATGATTGAAAAAGAAGATATATGATGTTAAAAAGTTGATACAATATGCGTTTTTTTTCTCAATCAAAATTCCAAATATTTGTACCGGGTGAAACAGAAAATTTACTCATACTTACTCTTTTTTGATTGCTCCCGCTACAACTTACTTTATCACTTTCAGAAATTGTGAACTTGTCAACTGCATTTATACAAAAAGAGTATTTTCCGCTTCCCCATTCATGTTCGCACTGGTTGTAGTTCCTATAGACATAAACATTACCCTGATAGTTTTGATCGATGGTAATTTTACTACATTTTCCTGATTCAATACCATACCAACCTCTTGATAGAAAACCCTTCAATAGAAACTTCAGAACAATTTATTGAATGTTCTCAGAACAAAGAACGCAACATTAGATATCTCCAAAATAGAAAATAAGGCAAAATTATCAAAATCATTTATGTATGTGATCGCCAAAATGAATCCAACTTTAGAATAGACTTATAATCATCTACTCATAAACAACAAGAATTATTGGTATTACTACAGCCTTTTTTGCCTCTTTTTTGTTCCTAAATTCCGATATTCCCTAGCAAAACTTCTCTGCTTCATCTATTTTAGATTTATAAATGCGATATTCGCCTTTTCCTAAAAATTAAAATGCTTGTTTGATGAGTTATTCTAAATTCAGAAAACAAATTACTGTGATGTGCTTGAATAGAGTAGCAGTTAAATTCAGGAATCAACATACATGGCCACCAGACTAATTAAACTGGAAGATGGGATTTTGGTTGAAGCTGAAGTTCCAGATAATGAAGCAAAGCCGATTTCTACTAATGTTGTTAAAGATGTTAAATCTAGTTTTGCACAAGTTAAACCTATATTAGTTAGTATTAGTCGTCCTATTGCTGAAGCTTGGCAAGAAATTAATCAAGATATGGAAATTGAACAAGCTGAAGTGGAAGTAGGTTTTAATTTCGAGGGGGAAGGTAATCTTTATATTACGAAAGGAAAACCAGATGCAAATTTAAAGGTGAAGTTAGTGTTGAAACCAATTGCACCAAAACCATTTGATGTAATAACAGTAAATAGCAAAGGTGAAGAAATTAATCGTAGTTCCCATCAAGCAGTATTTTTTACTGAAGATTTGGGTAAAGGTGTAATGTTGGAAATGGTTTCTATTCCTGGGGGTAGTTTTGTTATGGGTTCCCCAGAAAATGAAGTAGAAACAGATAATTGTGAAACTCCCCAACATGAAGTTACTCTGCAACCTTTTTATATAAGTAAATACCCTATTACTCAAGACCAATATCAAGCTATTATGGGTAAAAATCCCTCTCACTTTAAAGGAGGAAAGCGCCCTGTAGAAACTGTAACATGGCACGATGCTACAAAATTTTGTCAAAAGTTATCCAAAAAAATTGGGAAAACCTACAAACTACCCAGTGAGAGTCAGTGGGAATATGCTTGTCGCGCTGGTACAACCACACCCTTTTATTTTGGGGAAACTATAACGACCGATTTAGTTAACTATAATGGTAACTATACTTATGGCGATACCCCTAAAGGTGAATATCGAGGGGAGACAACCGATGTGGGAACTTTTCCTCCTAATGCTTTTGGTTTATATGATATGCACGGGAATGTGTGGGAATGGTGTCAGGATATTAGACACGATAATTATGAAGGTGCCCCTAATGATGGTAGTGCTTGGGAAACTGGAGGAGATAGTAAGATACGAGTACTGCGTGGTGGGTATTGGGAAGATGAACCTGGGAATTGTCGGAGTGCCTTCCGTCTCTGGGGGGATGCCGACTTCTGCAACAATAACAGAGGTTTCCGTGTGGTTTATTTGCCTGGTGTATAGTTTCTTAGTTTCGGAGTCTAAGATTTTTTCCTTCTTAGGATTGAAAGTTACTCGCGCTCATCCTCAATCTATCAGGAAAGGATTTGTTTAGAGCAATTTTGTCAGCTACAACCCCTGTTGTTATTTGGACAAGAACTGATATTGAGCGTTGGGAAAAAGTAAATTTGATTGATGAGATATTAACTTTTTAACCATTGTGTTATTTATGTGAATCAATTAGACAAATTCGAGAAAAAGCTGATGCTCAAACCGAGGAGCATTTAGGTTTTCATTTAGCTATTCTTTGGGAAAATCCCTATCGTTTAACTCCTGATATAATGGTTGAATTAATTACACCTGGGCAATAAAACAGTTATCATTTGAGGAGTCAGGAGGACCGAGTCAGGAGGGAAGAAAGAAGCAAGAAGAAAGAAGAAGAGGAGGAAAAGGAGAAAGAAGAAAGAAGAAAGAAGAAAGAAGAAAGAAGAAAGAAGAAGAGGAGGAAAAGGAGAAAGAAGAAAGAAGAAAGAAGAAAGAAGAAAGAAGAAGAGGAGGAAAAGGAGAAAGAAGAAAGAAGAAAGAAGAAAGAAGAAGAGGAGGAAAAGGAGAAAGTTTTTTTGATCACGCTCTTATCCGGGGTGCATCTCATATTTGCAAAAATACTTTTTTCCTATATATTCCCTATTCCCTATTCCCTGTTACCTGTTGCCTTTCGGAGCTATTGCCTAAAAGCGATAAATTTTTGGCTTTATTCTTGCATTGAGATGCACCCCTTATCCGGACATGATATTACTGGAAATTTTCCCGAGGTAACAAAAAAGCAGATGCAGTTATTATAGTTCGGGTTTTCTCTAGAAAATTGGGCGTTGCTGAAATGTAATGGTAAGTAGCTGAAGGTAAAATTGAAAAACTTATGTTTTGCGTTAATACTTAATCTAAAAATCATTACCACTCAGCAACGCCGAAAATTGAATCTTAATTTTCCGTTAATTATTCTCACTAATAATGGCCCTACTACAAACAAAAAACCCCAACGTTATAGTTATTGAATTGATGTTTTATTCATCTGTTGTACAAGAGTTTTGAGATGGAGTGAGAAGAGCGATCGCCTCCTTCTAGGAATAGACAAATCAAAAAACCCCAACGTTATAGTTATTTGATTATCGAGTTAAAAGAGCGATCGCCTCCTTCCAGGAATAGACAAATCAAAAAACCCTAACGTTATAGTTATGTGATTGATGTTTTATTCATCTATTGTACAAGAGTTCTGAGATTGATTGAGAAAGTCGAAACAGCTTAACCCAATTATGGGTGTTATTTTAGCGTAATACCTTGTTAATATTTATAGACAAATGGATGAAATAGTTATCTTTTTTAAGTACAATTTTATAAAATTTACACCAAAAGCCTGAGAGGAGCAAGAAATACAGCGATTCATAACTCTGGCGAGCGAGTCTTCGTCTTCTTTCTCCTCTGTTTCCTTTCCTTATTTTCTCTAAGAAATAATTTGATTTTTCAACCACTCATACCAATCATTTAAACCTTCCCCACTTGTGGCAGAAACCTGGAAAATCTTAATATTAGGATTTACCTGTTTTGCATATTCAATACAACGATTAACGTCAAATTGTACATAAGGTAATAAATCAATTTTCGTCAAAATCATTACCTGACTTTCTCGAAACATATAGGGATATTTAATCGGTTTATCTTCTCCTTCGGTAACTGATAGAATTGCTACCTTACAATTTTCTCCTAAATCAAATAGAGCAGGGCAAACTAAATTCCCCACATTTTCAATCATCAAAATTGAATCTAAAGGAGGGTTTAATTCTGTATAACCTTTTTCTACCATTGCCGCTTCCAAGTGACAGCCTTTACCAGTATTAATTTGCACTACTTTACAACCAGTTTGGCGAATTTTTTCTGCATCATTAATAGTTTCTTGGTCTCCTTCTATAACACTAAAAGTCAATTCAGATTTTAAATCATTAATAGTTCGAGTTAATAAAGTTGTTTTGCCAGAACCAGGAGAACTAACTAAATTTAAAGCCAGAATATTTCGACCTTTAAACCAGCCTCGGTTTTGGGCAGCTATCAGGTCATTTTTCTGTAAAATTTTCTGTTCTAAACTAATAGTAGTTTGGTGCATTTTAGCATGAACTTCTGCCGTTTCCTGATGATTATGTTCAGGAGTATAATTATCAGAATGAGTATGAGTAATAATAGTTCCATCTGGGAGAGTATGAGTATGGGAATGATGCTTATCTACTGTCATTTTTTCTCCTGTTTGAGAATTAGTAATAGTAATTTCATTATTACCGGAACAACCACAAGTTACACACATAATTTTTCTTTCTCCATTTCTTTGATTTTTTGTTTTTGAGATTTGATTATAAGTAGGTCATTTCAGTTATCAGTTATCAGTTATCAGTACCTCCGACTTAACTCGGAGGCTTGAAATACTGAGTTATACCAAATCCGCATAGAATAAAAGGTGTATACATATAGTTAACACCTTTTATTCTATGCGGATTTGATATTAAACATTTTTTTCATCCTCTTAAAAGGGGAGGCTTTGGACCTCATTTTTTGGTAAGTGGGAAAATTTACAAGTACGTCATTGCGACTGTAACAAAGTGGAAGGTTTGCGGAGCATTCCGGAACGGATAGCAATCTCAAGGGTTGAGACTGCACCAAAATTTGGTTATATAGTGAAGTTTATTCGCGTCTACCTACTTAATTAAATTAAAAAAAATTTAATCTCTATGTTCAGTCAATTTTGCTAATCTTCTAACTTCCTCTAAAGGCAAATCTAAATATTCAGCAATAGTCTCTAAAGTTAAACCTAAACGAATCATCTTAGATACAGATTTTAAGTGGGCTTTTTCTTTGCCTTCAGCTTCGCCTTTAGCTTCACCTTTAGCTTCACCTTCAGCTAAAGCTTCTTGATAAACTTTAGTTTTTTTCAATTCACTTAAACCTAACATTGCTTCAATCTCCTTTCTGGTTTTTTGGGGTAACTTATAAACAATAATTGTTTCCATCAGGTGAATTAAATCTTGTTGAATTTTTGGCTCAATAATTTCCTCTTTGGTTTGAGAAATTAAAGATTTAGCCAAATTAATCGCTTGAGTTTCTGGCTCAATTACCAGTTTAACAACTCCAACCCCTAACGAACTACTTACAGTTTTTTCCAATTCATCTAAATAAATCCGTTGGACTTGATTTGAGGCTAAAATATTGCCAAAGTGCTGATTTTGTTCCCTTTCGATATTACGACTGGGATAAATAACAACTACTTGCCAAGGATTGGGGGGTTGATATTGTCGTAAAAAGAGAAATAATTCGGCAAATAGACGATAATAGAGATTATCATCAGGTTGAAATTGGACTTCAACAAGGTAAAAAGGTTTATTAGGGTTTTTGTCAGTTGGTAGGAATAAACCATCTAAACGAAAAGATAATTGTTTGACTTCACGGGAGGTAAATTCATAAGTTTGAGTATTGGTATTGGGGTGGTTAATTAGTTCAAAGAAAATTCTCGGAAAGTTGAGAAAGATTTGATAGAAAATACTGTCTGTTTTTACAATATTTATAGTTTAGTAGCAATAGAAATACTTTACTATATAGTTAATGTTTATTTTGTTATTTGTCAGTCATTTGAGCAAAATGTTCCATTAACATTCGGTGGATTAAGATGTAGCCACCACCTACTTTTTGGATAAACTATGAAGCTTCTGCCTCAATCCAACCTTTGACCATTTCAATAGGAATCCCAATAGGACCAAATAATACTTTCAATGCTTCGATTCCTCCTTCCCTGAAAGCGTTAATTAGTCTGTCTTTGAATGTAGGATTCTGCTTGATTTCTTGTTGCAAAGTTACAGCTAAAGCACTCTGTTTTTCAATTTCTGTTGCATTTGGATAACTTTGTTCGAGTTGTTGTAAAAGCTGTTGAATTTGTGCTGCTGCATCTGCTAGGTTTTGCTTTTGTTTGGCAGGATAATTATTAATTATTCCGCCTACATGGTTGGCATAAATTGGTCCGCTTATTCGGTTACCTTAAGATTTGTCAATGCTGATAAATCCTCCAGTAAAACTCCCACTGAATTCATTTTTAGTATATTTCTTGGGGGCATCAGCCATAAATGTATCTCCTTTATTTTGATAAGTTTGTGTATAAAAACTAGGACGCTGTAACGCCGTTACTATCATATTCTCTAAATTATAAATTCTATTATCTTTTTCGGCTAAAAGCGCCTTTACTTCTGTCTCAGCTAAAGCTTTTATTTCGTTATAGGTCTGGAAATATTCAGCACTCAACTGAGAAAGGTTAGCCCCAAGAGCAGTTGCCAGACGCAGTAGAAGATTCTCTCGTCCGCGTTTCTCCATCGCTAAAATTTCTAACTCCGCATCTGGATGATTTTCGGCTAACTGTTTTAGTGAAATGGCAATAGCACGAGGATCGACTCCTTGGTTGTGGTAAAGGTCGAGGGTATCAACTATTGGCTGGATAAAATCGGCAAAGTCTCCATTCTCAAATTCTTCTTGCCAGTTATCGGGTTTCCGGCGAGGGTTGGGGTCGTCTTTTGTGGGTAAGCGCATGAAGATGTAACGACATCTGACTCCATGTAATTTTGTATGTCTAGTAACACCCCAATCTTCTATAGTAATGGACTGTTTCATCTAAAATGGTGCAATAGAATAGTCAGCTAAAAGTGACTATTGGACTCACAAGCGATCGTTAAAAACAGACAACCAAAAACAGGCGATCGTTAAAAATAGATAGCCAAAAACAGGCGATAGCAAAAAACAGACAACCAAAAACAGGCGATCGTTAAAAATAGATAGCCAAAAACAGGCGATAGCAAAAAACAGACAACCAAAAACAGGCGATCGTTAAAAATAGATAGCCAAAAACAAGCGATAGCAAAA
>NZ_JAAHGM010000044.1:0-58482 GCF_010692625.1 Okeania sp. SIO2C2 | reverse complement strand
TAGGATTAATTGCTCAACCAGAGGAGGAAAATGGGGAAATGGGGAGATGGGGAGATGGGGAGATGTGGAGATGGGGAGATGGGGAGATGGGGAGATGGGGAGATGGGGAGATTGGGAGATGGGGAGATGGGGAGATGGGGAGATGGGGAGATGGGGAGATGGGGCAAAAAAATATTAACAATACCGATCGCCCACAGCCAATAAAGCACATTCTTAACCCAAAACTAAGGACTGAAAATTCGATCGACCGACCAATTTGGATAAATCAAGGTGATGCTTTTGTCGCTGCCTTACCTAGTCCAGAAACTCGGTTTACTTACGGAATAGATTTTAATCTACCAGCTATTGGTAATCAATGGCATAGTTGGTCTCCAGAAACAGAAAGTTTTGCTGACTGTATTGCCCCAGCTCGTACATTTGCCTTAGCACATCAAATTGACCACTTACGAGAAGCTGGTTTAATTAAAGGTGGTAGTCTAGATAATGCTCTAGTTTGTAATGAGTCCGGATGGTTAAATCCACCCTTAAGATTTGAAAATGAACCTGTACGTCATAAACTCTTGGACTTAGTAGGAGATTTGAGTTTATTAGGTAGTTTTCCTCAAGCTCATTATCTGGCTTACAAAGCTAGCCATAAATTACATATACAATTAGCTCAAAAAATTTCTGAGTTATCTGTAGATAGTAAGACTAAAAATTCATGTTAGGATTACTTCTTATTACATAGAAGAAGATTGAAAGCTCCTCACCTTCAGGCAGGGGTAAAAATGACCGTTATGGAAAAATTGGACCGAATTGATAGAATTAAAGTTTGAGTAAGGTGTTCATTTGCACCTGGAACTATCCTAGTACCGAGAAATCCCGGTAAATAAGAAACAACGGTTGATACATTCAACGGCAGTATGACTATATCACTAGCAGCAATGGCAGGACAGGGAGTGTAGCATTTTGACATAGTGATATAATCTCCCGAAAGCTCAGAAAAAGTAAGCACAATCTGTATAACTTAATGTCAATACAAGTGAGTGTCTAGGGGCGTTTTGACTCGTCCCACCCGGATAAATTTCTGGGTGACAGCTAAGAAGAAGCGAGCAATGTTTATTTATCCCGTTGCCTAGCATCTGCTTAGAATCTCTGTCTGTTTAGAGCAGCTAGAAGTGAATAATGGTAAAATCAAGACTGCCAATTAAGAACTGTACATAATGTCAACCTCTGAAAAAACTACAACAGATTCAGCACAAACCACAGAAAATTCTTCAACTCAGCCAAATCAAGATACTGGGACTACTGGGGTAAATATTATGACCATTGAAGAAATTCACAAACTATTACCCCACCGATATCCCTTTGCTTTGGTAGACGGTATTATAGAATATGTACCAGGAGAAAGAGCGGTAGGTATTAAAAATGTGACTTTTAATGAACCCCATTTTCAAGGACATTTTCCTGGAAGACCAATTATGCCAGGGGTATTAATCATAGAAGCAATGGCTCAAGTTGCAGGCATAGTCTTTGCTCAAATGCCAGAGCTTCAGAAAGGATTATTTGTATTTGCAGGTATGGATAAGGTCAGGTTTCGTCGCCCAGTAGTTCCAGGAGACCAACTAATATTAAAGACAGAATTATTATCTGTTAAAGGTGGCAAGTTTGGTAAAGTGCAAGGTCTTGCAGAAGTGGATGGTCAAAAAGCCGCAGAAGGAAATTTGATGTTTTCAATAATGGATTGAAGTATGCCTACTCTGATTCATCCAACAGCTGTTATTGCTGAAAGTGCCGAACTGCATCCCACTGTACAAGTGGGTCCCTATGCTGTAATAGAGGAACAGGTCAAGGTAGGTGCGGGAACTACCATTGGCGCTCATGTTGTGATTGAAGGACCAACAGAAATTGGCTCTGGTAATCGAATTTTTCCTGGGGCAGCTATTGGTCTAGAACCACAAGATTTAAAATATGCAGGTGCTCCAAGCGGGTTGAAAATTGGCAACAATAACAAAATCAGAGAATACGTTACAGTTAATCGTGCTACTTATGCAGGTGAGAGTACTGTTATTGGTAATGACAATTTACTGATGGCTTATGTCCATGTGGCGCATAATTGTATTATTGAAGATTCTGTGGTCATAGCTAATGCTGTTTCTTTAGCAGGTCATGTCAAAATTGAGTCAAAAGCTGTTATTGGTGGGGTATTGGGTATTCATCAGTTTGTACATATTGGTAAAATGGCAATGGTGGGTGGTATGAGTCGTATAGTTAAAGATGTACCACCGTTTATGTTGGTGGAAGGTCATCCTTGTTTGGTGCGATCGCTCAATTTATTAGGATTAAAGCGTGCAGGTTTGACAAGTGCAGATTTAGCAATATTGAAGAAGGCTTTCCGAACTCTCTATCGTTCTGGTAGGTCTCTGACTGAAGCTTTAGCAGAATTAGAGTTAGATTTTCATAACAAGTATATTCAAAAATTGTATTCTTTTTTAAGTATGTCTCTTGAGTCTAAACGTCGTGGACCGATGCCGGGAAAAATGTCTAAGGGAGCAAGGTTAGAAGAGATTGATCGTTAATAGAGTTTTTGTTAAATAGAGGGAAAAAATTGCTCCAACTGATACAAAGCAATACTTCCCAAACTTTTTCAATTATGTCTATCATTTCTATTAAATTGTCTATTGGGACTTACACAAGTAAATGAAGAAAAAATGTTGAGAATTCAAAAGTGACATCTGAGTGAATAGTAAATACTTACTCAAATAGAAATTGGATAGAGGTTTTTTACGGAGAAGCCAAAGGGTGGTTGGGGTTAAAAGAATATCAACTTGGATATGTCTTCCACAAAGATAGTCTCAGCCATGTCACATAATTTATGGGCTAATTTGAACTTATAGTCTTTGCGTTTGAATGCAATATGATTGTGCTGTTTCTCTACTTTAATCCTTGCTTTCTCGTAGTTAGCAGAACTCTTATTTTTCTTAGACAATCTGTGTTGTAGCACTTAGCTTCGAGAGGTCCAAAATTAGAGCTGGCAAGTTGGATGAATGGTTGCAGGAAACTCTAGAAAAGCACGACCTCAAAGACAAATCAGGATACACTTTGAACTTAGGAAAGTACAAAGGAGAATGTTCACCCAAGACTAAACAACAGACAGCTCCTCAACCTAGAATTATTATAATCGGTATTATAGATAGAGACAAAGACGTAAATTTATCTGAAGCTCTTCGTAATGCTATGGAAAAGAGGCAAGATTTGTCATTTTATATCAAGAATTATAGTCTCTTTAAGTTGGATTGACATCCTCCCGACGCTTTTCTACGAGACAGGGCGGGATTCTCGCTCCATTGCTGGTAGGGGTTTTCTGCTGCCTCTTTACAGAGGAGTTGCGCTAACAATGCACCTGCCTTCCAAGATTTATTCCCTTCCGGCCTTACAGTTGAGTATAGTCAAGCCTTGAATCTTTGATTTTTGCGTGTATCCTAGCTACTTTGACCCTTGCTTTGTGATAGTTATTAGATCCTTTGGTTTTACGAGAAAGTAGTTTTTGGGCTAACCTTAATTTTTGGAATTGCTGAGGGGCGGGATGAATATAAGTGATAAGTGGGGGCAGGCATCCTGCCTGTCCTTGCCTGCAGTGAAAATATTAGGAACGGGCAAGAGGCCCATTCCACTTCCACTTCCACAAAACTATTAAAATCATCCCGCATTTATCAGAATGTTAGCAGAAGACCCGCACCATAATCTTTGATTTGGTGTCGGGATGAATGCTAACAAATTTTTGTGCTTTTATAATAATATAAAAAGACGCTACACTGTCAAGCTTTAGTGTCAAAAAAAAGGTCGAAAATATTGAAAGCAAGATATAAGTATAGGATATATCCTATTTTGTCAAAATCAATTTAAATTATCAATATGTTAATCAATTAATTATAAATTTAATTAATATACTATTATTTAAAAGTCTTGTTGCGCTATGGACAAAGCAAAAGTCAAAAATAATCTATGATTGAGTTCAATCATTTAGAAATGTCTTAATTTTTGCTTCGATTGGTATATAGTTTCTTTCAGTTGGAATGAAGTAATTGAGGTTTGAGTTTTTATATTTGCACCTCTTTTGCTGATAACTGATAACTGACAACTGAAATGACCAGTCCCCTATGTCTTATGAAAATTTTTATTAGTACAGGTGAAGTTTCTGGAGATTTACAAGGGTCTCTATTAGTTGAAGCACTCTACCGTCAAGCTCAACTCCAGGGTTTAAAGTTGGATATTGTAGGATTGGGGGGCGATAGAATGGCTGCTGCTGGTGCTACTTTATTAGGAAATACAACAAAAATTGGTGCTGTCGGAATTATTGAGTCTTTGCCTTTCGTTTTTCCTACTCTGAAATTACAACAAAAAGCAAAGGAATATTTACATGACGAATCCCCTGATATAGTTGTTTTAATTGACTATATGGGACCTAATATTAGTATTGGTAATTATATCCGTAAAACCTGGCCGAATTTACCAATTATTTGGTACATTGCTCCTCAAGAATGGGTTTGGTCTCTGGGAAAGGGTAAAACAAATAAAATAGTAAATTTAGCAAACAAAATTTTGGCAATTTTTCCGGAAGAAGCAAATTATTTTCGACAAAAAGGAGCTAAAGTTACTTGGGTAGGTCATCCCATAATTGACAGAATAAAAATAGCTCCTAATAGGGAAAAAGCACGTCATAATTTGGGCATAAAATCAGATACAATAGCGATCGCTTTATTACCAGCATCTCGACGACAAGAAATTAAATATTTAATGCCAGTAATATTTCGAGCAGCACAAATAATTCAGGAAAAATTACCTCAAGTTCATTTTCTAATTCCTCTTTCTTTAGAAAGTTATCGTCATCCTATTGAAGAGGCAATTAAGAAGTATCAACTACAGGCAAAAATTTATCCATCTCTGCTACAAAATAATCAAGAAATACAAGAAAGTAAAAATTTAGAAATTCTGGCTGCAGCCGACTTAGCGATCGCTAAATCTGGTACTGTAAATTTGGAAATAGCTTTGCTAAATGTACCGCAAGTAGTAGTTTATAAAGTTAATCCAATAACTGTTTGGATTGCTAGGAATATTTTGAGATTTTCAATTCCATTTATGTCGCCACCAAATTTGGTACAAATGAAAGCTATTGTGCCAGAATTGTTTCAAGAAAATGCTACTCCTGAAAAAATTGTTTCTGAAGCTTTGGAACTTCTATTAAATTCTCAGCGCCGAGAAAAAATGATAGTAAATTATCAGGAAATGCGTCATGCTTTGGGAAAAGAAGGAGTTTGTAGTCGTGCAGCTCAAGCAATTTTGGATTCAGTTTTGAGCGGAAAATAAAGATATTTTTGAGACAATAAAGGACAATTATAGTTTTGTGGAATGGGCATCTTGCCCGTTCCTGATATTTTCACCGCAGGCAGGATACTTATCCCACTGATATTCATCCCGCCCCTCAGCAATGCCGTGAAGATGAAGAATGTTTTTATACCGAATTAAATGGATTTGATATTAAACCCGGCACAGAAAAGATAATTATTTGTAGAAGAGAATTTGAGCAAATAGTTCTTCATAATTAATATCATGTCCGTTAGTATAGTTTATGTAAATTCAAGGGTGAATATCTACAGGAAATTTAGGTTTTTTTGCTTAATAGACTTCCTCCTTCTTCCTTCTTCCTTCTGGTATATATTATGTCTGGTTGAATAGTTATAAATAGCTATAAAGCTAAATAGGGCTTGCTGATTAAATATAAAAGCATTGACATATAAAGACAAGTGCCTTTTTGGGAACGAAAAAAGTGCGCCTGTTTCAGCTCTTCACGCTCATGCATGGAGCGTATTTTAGGCGCATAGTTGGGCAGAACAATCTTGGGACAAAACGCCCGCTCCTACTTCCTCGCTCCCGATCCATTTCTCCTGTCTCCAGTATAGCTGTCTTCCCCTCCTGGGAGGGGTTAGAGGTGGGTTGTCTCCTACCCCTACTAAAATACTTTTTCAGCAAACCCTAAATAGGGCATTGGATTGGGGACTTATAGGTAGGGAAGCTATCAGATTAGGGAGTTACAATAGAAAAGAGGAAGTAAGAGGGGAAGAAAGTTGTTTTTCTCACGCTATTTTCAGACATGATATTACTGTACTTCATTAACCTGAAATACGCTGTATTTATTTAGCAACAAATATTTGTTTCCTGTTTTCCCTTGTCTATAAAAACAATTTTGTAACCTTCTTTTATCTTTTCTGTGGCGGGTTTAATACCCTACAACGGGGGCGCTTAAAATTGTTTGGGGTTATAAGACATGAAGTGGTTGGTCGTTTACCGAATAATTAAGGTTTAAAGCCTCTCCTTTATCCTTTTTTCTATTTCCTACTCCCTACTACCTAAAGCAAAGGAATTTTTTACCGAGAAATTGTGGTCTAAAGTCTCCCCTTTTAAGGGGATAAAAAAAGAGAATATTCCTGATTTTAAGCCTCCTTATTTCAGAGGTACTGATAACTGATAACTGAAATGACCCCATAAGCATGGAAATTGCTATATCATTTAGCTAAAGTAAAACTCTGTTTTTAGTCAAATAGACGGCGTTGCTGAAATGTAATGGTAAGTAGCTGAAGGTCAAATTGAAAAACTTATGTTTTGCGTTGATACTTAATCTAAAAATCATTATCATTCAGCAACGCCAAATAGGCATTTTTAAATAAAGTCTTTTCAGGAGGAAAATTCTTCGTAGCATTCTTTTTTATATTTCATATAATTTTTCTGAAAAGATGAAAAGATATAGAATTAAAATTATAATTTGTTTGATATTTACTGTAATTTTAGGTTTTGCAACTAAATTTTATGAAGGACTATTTTCAGAATGGCTAAATAATTCTTTTAGTTCAATTTTTTATGAAGCATTCTGGATTTTTTTAGTAATTTTTATTCGACCTCGACTTAAACCAGGTTTAGTAGCTTTTTGGGTATTTATTGTCACCTGTTTTCTAGAATTTATGCAGTTATGGAAACCACCTTTTTTACAAACTATTCGAGCAACTTTAATTGGCAGACTGTTGTTAGGAAATACTTTTGTATGGTGGGATTTTTTGTACTATATATTAGGTTGTACATTGACTTGGATATTTTTACGTTACTTCAAGTTTTATGATGAGAGGAGTCAGGAGTCAGGAGTCAGGAGTCAGTAGGAAGAAAGGATGAGAGTAGGAATTATCTGGGGATATTCCGGCATTTTATGTCTGCATTGAATGGAAGTAGAAAGTGCGATAACTGTATAACTGGATTTTATCTAAATGTTGGCAGAAGACCCGCGCTCTCCCTTAGGGGAGCGTCGTATGGGAATGCCAATCAATCTTGCGGTTTTACAGATAATCTGTTAACATACAAATATTGCTCAACTAAAAACCAAGGTTGAGGCTACTATTACTTTTCAATCAAGTCGCCGAGGGGCACTCGGAGAAATTAAACGGACACCTCAGAAGCGTTAGACTGGCAAGCCAGCATTTTCCAGCGAGGTGTCAACCCGCCCTGAGTCGTTCGTTCAGCAAGTGTCTGTTTGAATGATGGATGGGAATCCCGCGCTGTCTCGCAGAGCAGCGTCGGGAGGATGTCAAATCACATACAATTTAGCTAATTTATAGCGCTACGCGCTAGGGAATAGGGAATAGGGAATAGTAAACTGTTAAAAGGTTTTCGGTGCGGAAAAGCTCCGCTAACAGGGTTGAGAAATGTCCTAACCGTAATGCGTAGCGCTATAAAAGATAAAATAGCAGTTCAATAATTAATACCCCTCTCCCAAGAAACTCAATGTATTTTAGTCTTTATATACTAATTAGGGTTAGGGTTTGCTGAAAAAGTCTTATAAGTGAGAGTAGGAGTCAGAAATCAGATTTTCTTACTTTTGACTTTTGACTTTTAATTCCTTTTTTCTTACTTTTAACTTTTAACTTTTGACTTTTGACTTATAATTCCTACCCACTTAATAATAGCTTCAGTCAACCCATCCAAAGTATATTCTTCAGCTTCCACATCTACTCTACCTAACAAATTTTGACAACTTTGAGAAGTTTGAGGTCCGATAGAAGCAATACAAATATTTTCTAACCAATTTTGCGGTAAATTATCTTGATTTTCAGCCGTCAAATAACAAAAATTTCGCACCGTTTTAGAACTAGCAAAAGTCATAATATCTATCTGACAATTTTGTAGTGCTAATAAAGCTTCCGGTGAAATATTTTCTGGACAACTAGACTCATAAGCAGCTACTTCTATTACCTCCGCACCTTGACTACTTAACTCATTCACTAATACTTCCCTACCACCAGTCTCTACCCTGGGAAATAAAACCTTTTTTTCACTTAAATTTTCTGGGAAATTTACCACCAAAGAATCAGCAACAAAATTAGGTGGAATAAAATCTGGTTTCAAACCACGAGCATTCAAACTTCCTGCCGTTTTTTTACCAACAACTGCTATTTTTACACCAGATAAAGCACGACTATCCTGACCTTTCTCTGCCAATCTTTCAAAAAAATAATCTACCCCATTTGTAGAAGTCAAAATTAACCAATCAAAACTATCTATATTATTAATAGCCTGGTCTAAATCATGCCAACTTGAAGGAGGAGTAATAACTAAAGCTGGCATTTCAATTACTTTTGCCCCTGCTTTTTGTAGGCGATCGCTAAACTTACTAGACTGACCTGCTGCACGAGTAACTAAAACAGTTTTATTTGCTAAAGGTGCCATTTCAGTTTTTGCTACTGAATTTTCTCTAACCATATTATTTGGAGATTTTAAATAATCTCGTAACCTGACTACTTCCCCTACTATTATCACACAAGGGGACAAATATTCAGCATAGGTTTGTTCAACAATATTCCCTAAACTACCAATCCAAATTTGTTGTTTTGGAGTGGCACAATTTTGAATAATTGCCACCGGAGTTTGAGATGTTCTTTTATGTCTTAATAACTGACGCACAATTTCATCTAAATTTCGTGCCCCCATTAAAATTACTAAAGTTTCAATCTGAGAAATTCTTTCCCAGTCTAATGCTTCTATATCGTGAGCAGTTAAGACTACAAAAGCTCTACTCATTACTGCATCTGTCAGAGGAATATTTGCTAGTAAAGGTGCTGTTAATGCAGAAGAAATTCCTGGTACAACTTCAAAATCACAACTAGCTTCAATTAATGCTTGAATTTCTGAAGCAGCACGACCAAAAATAAAAGGGTCTCCTCCTTTTAATCTAATTACTTGCTTGCCTAAACGACATTTTTCTACTAATAAGTTATTAATTTCTGACTGAGACATACTAGGTTTACCGCCACGTTTACCCATCTCTATTTTTAAACAATTTTCTGGTACTAATTTTAGAATTGAGTCATCAACTAAGGCATCATAAATTAATACTTCAGCTTGAGTAATGAGAGAATATGCTTTGACAGTCAAATATTCTTTACTTCCGGGTCCAGCTCCAACAATATATACTTTTCCTGGTGATTTAGTCATATTTATATTAGTCATATAAAATCCGGTTATACAGTTATTGTACTTGTGCTTCTCCATTAAATATAGACTTTTCAAGAAGTATCCCTATTACCTTTTTTTCCCAGAGGTAACTTTTCCTAATTCCCAGAAATTCTTGACACAATCAAAATCTGAGTAATATCAAAGACCACCTATTGATAAAAATCCAGATCATCACCTCATCTATCAGAATTTGACTTGCCATCCCCTACACCCATATTTCTCAGAAAAAATACCCCGAAAAAAAATAGAAAATCTGAAATTATTACCTTTTTTCCCAGAGCAGACTTTTCCTAATTCCCAGAAATTTTTGACACAATCAAAATCTGAGTAATATCAAAGATAAGCTATGGAAAAAATTAGATATTCTCCGAAAAATACTTTCCTAATTCCCAGAAATTTTTGAGGCAACCAAAATCTGAGTAATATCAAAGATAAGCTATGGAAAAAATTAGATATTCTCCCAAAAATACTTTCCTAATAAATAGACAAAAACCCAGAGTATCATCTCATATATAAGAATTTGACTTGCCATCCCCTACACCCATATTTCTCAGAAAAAATACCCCGAAAAAAAATAGAAAATCTGAAATTATTACCTTTTTTTCCCAGACCAGACTTTTCCTAATTCCCAGAAATTTTTGAGGCAACCAAAATCTGAGTAATATCAAAGATAAGCTATGGAAAAAATTAGATATTCTCCCAAAAATACTTTCCTAATTCCCAGAAATTCTTGACACAATCAAAATCTGAGTAATATCAAAGACCACCTATTGATAAAAATCCAGATCATCATCTCATCTATCAGAATTTGACTTGCCATCCCCTAGACCCATATTTCTCAGAAAAATACCCCGAAAAAAATAGAAAATCTAAAATTATTACCTTTTTTCCCCAGAGCAGACTTTTCCTAATTCCCAGAAATTTTTGACACAACCAAAATCTGAGTAATATCAAAGATAAGCTATGGAAAAAATTAGATATTCTCCGAAAAATACTTTCCCAATAAATAGACAAAAATCCAAATCATCATCTCATCTATCAGAATTTGAATTGCCATCCCCTACACCCATATTTCTCAGAAAAAATACCCCGAAAAAAAATAGAAAATCTGAAATTATTACCTTTTTTTCCCAGAGCAGACTTTTCCTAATTCCCAGAAATTATTGACACAATCAAAATCTGAGTAATATCAAAGACCACCTATTGATAAAAATCCAGATCATCATCTCATCTATCAGAATTTGACTTGCCATCCCCTACACCCATATTTCTCAGAAAAAATACCCCTCACAAAAAATAGAAAATCTGAAATTATTACCTTTTTTCCCAGACCAGACTTTTCCTAATTCCCAGAAATTTTTGAGGCAACCAAAATCTGAGTAATATCAAAGATAAGCCATAGAAAAAACTGGATATTCTCGGAAAAATAGTTTCCAAATAAATTGATAAAAATCAGCGATCGCTCTTTTATCTTCCAGGTCTATTTTTTTACTATCCCACCACATTTGTTTCATCAAAAGCTTTTTCTAATTCTGGAGTTAATTTTAGATAATTACTCCACAGTCTCAAATAGTTAAAATCTAATATTTTTCGTCTAGCTTTTAAAACTCCTAATACATCGCGCCATTGTTTTTGAGAATAATTATCCGCAATTTTGTACCACCTTAATTTCTGTAACACAATATCTTCAGGGGAAACAATATAAATCAATTTATTTGTAGAAAATAGTTTCACTTGTTTCCGTCGCGACATTGCGGACAAATCAAAATCATTAGATTGTTTAATAGGATAGATATCAGCTTTGATTACTGATGCTGTGTGAATAACATTAAAGGTATTATTACTACCCCTCATAGCATCATCTATAGCAACTTCACTTACATCAAATTCTTTTGCTAAAGCTGCTATTAATTGTTCTACTTTTTCTGGTTCTAAAATTACTGCAATATTAGCGTCCTCTGTTTGTCTCCGTTCTCCCCAGAAGGAACTACCAAGACCACCACCTAAATAGTAAGGAATGTTCAAATTATCTAATATTTCACCAAGATTTACAGCTAAATCTATTTCAGAAACAATCATAAAATCTTTATCAATTAATTTATTTATTGAGCAATATTGCTCTCCTAATTTTAATTTTATATACTCTATTTTTACTTGTTTATTGGTTAAATTATTATGTTGCTGTTTAAATAAATCCCACCAGATTTGTTGTGACTGAATAGATGATCTATGATGTTGCATTATTCTGGTTTCTATAGGAATTTTACCTATGAGTTAAAACCAGATTTTTTCAGCTTCTATTGTTGTATCTGCTGCTTGTGTTTTGTACATTATTGTCTACCACGATGTTACTCAAAATATTAATCTTAATTGACTGTTTGATAAGACGAATCTAATATTTTTTGACGCAGTTGGTCGAGGGAGTTTATCTTATCTAAAACTAGCTCGAAACTGTAATCTGAATCCACGGCAATAATTGGTTGAGGATAGCGTTTTCGAATTGACAAAGCAATTTTTAAACTAGCATCTCCTAGCCCAGAAATACTAATAGTTTCGCGATCGCCACTCAAACGCACTGTGGTAAAATCCTCTCCTTCCCTAAATTCAAACTCCAGGATAGAACCGACAAATTCTCCTTCTCGGATATTTTCAATTCCTGGGATATTTTTAACAATATCTACCAGTTTATTTTGGTCAAATTGTTCATTTTCACTGATAAATAAAATCAGTAATTGCATGATTTATACAGCATATTCCTCTTTCTTACTTTTAACTTTTAACTTTTGACTTTTGACTTAAAAAAGACCCGATGTGTGTACCTTACCAAAATTATCAACTTTCTTACTTTTAACTTTTGACTTTTGACGTTTGACTTAAAAAAGACGCGATGTGTGTACCTTACCAAAATTATCAACTTTCTTACTTTTGACTTTTGACTTTTGACTTTTAACTTAAAAAAGACAAGCCATAGGAAAAATTAGATATTCTAGGAAAAATAGTTTCCAAATAAATTGATAAAAATCAGCGATCGCCTTTTTATCTTGCAGGTCTACTTTTTGACTACGCCACCACATTAAACATAAAGCTAAAAAATGAGTTATTGCCAAAAAAATGAAATTAACATTTGCCAAGCAAACTACACCCAATATAATCATACCGACATAGCAAATTGTTAATACCCACCTTGCCAAATTAAAGACAGTAAATGTCCCTAATTTAATTGTAAATGTAGTGATATTAAATTTACGGTCTCCTTCAATATCTGGAATATCCTTAAAAATTGCAATAGCAAAAGTGAAGACTATCACAAACAAAGTTAGCGCCCATATTGTGGGAGGAATTTCTGGAATTATCAAGCTTTTTTTGAGGAGAATTATTTCACCTACTCCTTCTATCCATTTATTTAAACTTCCTGAGACTTCCTCAACTTTTTCTAATCCCCAAACAAAGCTTAAAAATAAACCTAGATTAACAATTACTCCCCGCACAGTAAAAATACATAAAGCTGCCCAAAAAGGAAATCTTTTTAATCTAATAGGAGGCAAAGAATAAAATGTACCAATTACTAAACTTATTCCCACCGTACCTAATAAAAAAGGTCCGCCAACTAGAGCTAAACTTAAAGCTAAAACTCCCGTTATTGCCACAATTAGTTGACCAGAAAACCGAGAAAATTCACCAGCAGCTATAGGAAGATGAGGTTTATTAATTCGGTCTATTTCCACATCTTCTAATTGGTTTAATCCTACTATATAAATATTTCCACATAGACAACTTATCCAAGTTACCAATAACAGAATTAAACTATATATGAAAAAAGATTGATTAAAAAAATTAGAGCGATCACCCATAGCAATTAGATATATTGCCAATACACTTAATGTTGTACCAATAATTGTATGGGGACGTGCAAACTTCCAAAAACTATATAGCCATGGGAAATATTTTTGCACCAAATTAGTTGTGATTTTTGCTTCCTGATAATGTGAAATTTCTCCCATAATAACCTTGAATTATTTTTATCTTAATTTACGATTATTTTATAGCAGTTTTCACATAGATAGACTACACTCAACAATTAATAATTAATAATTAGGGCTTGCTGATTAAATCTAAAAGCATTGACATATAAAGACTTTAGCCTTTTAGGGGTCGAAAAAAGTACCTGGTTTTCAGCTCTTCAGGCTCAAAAAGTTAGTATTTTAGGCGCATATTAGTATTTTAGGCCCATAGTTGGGCAGAAAAATCAAGGGACAATTTTTACTCCTACCTCTTCTAAATTCCTATTTCTCCTGTCTCCTGTCTCCTGTTTCCTGTCTCCTACCCCAGCAAAAAGACTTTCCATAAGCAAACCCTAATTAATTATTATCTCTTCTTTTAAAGGAGAGGATTGACTAAAAGGAAAATTTTTCTTTTTATCCCCTTAAAAGAGGAGGCTTTAAACCACAATTTTTCCGTAATAAAAGCATTTTTATACTCCCTACTCCCTGCTTCCTACTCCCTAAGCAAAAATAGTTTTGTAGTCTACTTAAATGAAAAACCCTTTAATTAATTGATAATTGATAATTGATAATTACCTCTGGTTAAAACCGTTACGGAATTGAATATAGGGAAATATTGTTTCTTCTCTTGGTCGATTGGATATGGCGAGGAGACCTCGCCATCCCTCGACCGCTTTTTTACCCTTAAAAGGGGAGACTTTAAACCATAATTATTTAATTATTTAATTATTTAATTATTTAATTATTAATTATTCGGTAATATTAATTTGGGTGCATCTAAATTATTTGCAAAAATACTTTTTTCCTACATATTTCCTGTTGCCTGTTGCCTGTTGCCTGTTGCCTAAAAGCAATAATTTTTTGGCTTTATTCACGCATTGAGATGCACCCATTAATTTGGCAAGCGATTAATATCTTGATTAGAACCAAGTACAATCATTATTATTCCTTTAGTTAAAATTGTACTAGGCTTCGGATTAATTTGAAATTTTTCACTTCCGTCGCTCACTGCCAGTAAATTTAAACCATATTTATTCCGTAGTTCTAAATCAGCAATAGTTTTACCATCAAACTTTTCTGGTACAATAAATTCTACAATACTATTATCTGGGTCTATATCAAATTTATCGAGTATTCTAGGTTTACTCAATAATCGTGCTAGTTCGCAACCCATTTCTCTCTCTGGAAATACCACATAGTCTGCTCCAATCTTGTTTAAAAGTTTGACATGAGTCTCTGAAGAAGCTTTAGCTACTACAAATTTTACTCCCACTTCTTTAAGATTGAGAGTAGTAATAATACTTTCCGACAAATAATCACCAATTGCGACAATTACTGTATCAAAATCTGAAATACCAGCTTGTTTAATGGCATTAATTTCTGTTGAATCAAGCTCTAAAGCATGGGAAGATATTTTGTCAGTTAAAGCTTGATTTACTCTTTTTTCTTCTCTATCAATAGCCAAAACTTCATAGCCCAAATTATGCAGAGTTAGACACACTGCTTTACCAAATCTTCCCAAACCAATTACTGCAAATTGTTTAGTTTCAGATTTTAAATTTTGCCAAAAATTCCAAGACGATAATTTCACTAAAAATTCAACGTTATAGCTTCTATATTGTAAATAGTAAAAATAACGTTGCCTCCAAAATATCTATTTTCATATTTTACCAATGCTGAGAAAAGTTTTTCACAACTAACTAAATTTGTTCTCTTAGTTTTTTTGCTGTGTTTTTAACTTTAGCATTAATATAGCGTTTCTCAAGTTACTAAGTTGCAGTTGTTTTTCTTCTTTTATATTATCGAATAATTAAGGTTTAAAGCCTCTCCTTTAAAGAATAAAAGCGGTCAGTCTTCAGAGATTCCCGTAGGGTAGGATGGCGAGGTCTACTCACTGGTCTCCAATTGACCAAGAGGAAAAAACAATTTTTATTAAGCGTCAATCTTCTTATTTTCAAGGAGAGGTAATTATTAATTATTAATTGTTGAACTACTCCCTAAAACTCAAAAATTATACAAATAAATTTTCCTCTGGATACTGAACCGCACTAGGATTTTGTTCAGCAAAAATAGTAGACACTAATAGTAAGACACCCACCCTACCTATATACATAGTTAAAATCAATACTAATTGCCCAGGAATTGTAAAATTAGAAGTAACCCCCGTAGATAAACCAACTGTAGCAAAAGCAGATATAACTTCAAAGAAAATTTGAATTGACTCTAATTCTGGGTCAGCAAAAGCAGCTAAAGTAGTAGCGATCGCCACTAATGAAGCTGAGGCAAAAACCACACCAATAGCTTTAATAATAACGATAGTTGGAATCTTACGTTGATAACATAAAACTTCTTCCCTACCCTGTAAAGTTGCTTTTGTACTATTCAATAATATTCTAAAAGTTGTAGTTTTAATACCCCCCCCAGTGCTACCCGGACTAGCACCAATAAACATTAAAACAATCGTGATAAATAAACCAGCATCAGTCAAATTCCCAATATCAATAGTATTAAAACCCGCCGTTCTAGTAGTAACAGATTGAAACCAAACAGCAATTAATTTTTGCCCTAAGTTAAAATTTTCTAGAGTCTGAGGATTGTTAAATTCAGCAATAAAAAAAGTAATAACACCAAAAATCAATAAAAAAATAGTTGTATTAGTAACCACTTTAAAATGTAGAGAAAAAGTGTGAAAAACTTGCTCTTTTTTCCAACAATTTTTCAGCCATAAATATATTTCCATAATAACTTGATAACCCAATCCCCCAAATATAATCAAGCCAGTAATTACCAAATTTAGTAACGGAGATTTTGCATATTTAATAAACCCATCTGCATATAAACTAAAACCAGCGTTATTAAAAGCATTTATACTATGAAAAATAGAATGCCAAAGACCATCTTTAAACCCGTAACTCGGAACAAAAACAAACAAAAGTAACAAAATACCAGTCAATTCAAACATAATTGTTGTAGCCAAAATAGACTTAATTAAAGGTTCTACACCAGCCAATCCTACCTGTTCCAAAGATTGCTGAAGAGCCACTTTTTCCCGCAGACGAAACTTACGACCAAGCAACAACAAAAGAATAGTTGCAGCAGTCATATAACCCAAAGCTCCAACTTGAACCAATAACAATAGGAAAAATTGCCCCCAAAAAGAATAATATTCCCCCACATTCACAACAGAAAGTCCAGTCACACAAACAGCAGAAGTTGCTGTGAATAAAGCAGTCACAGGATGACTCCAATTTCCATCACTCATAGAAATAGGTAACATGAGTAATATAGCACCAATAATAATAACAGCAATAAAACCTTTACATACAGTTCTAGCTAAACTCATTTCAAATTTTTAGTATGTATATTTAAAATTTAGGCGAGTTATTTCAATCACAAATAACTTATACTAATTCGTAACCATTAAGCCATTAGCGGTCAGCTTTCAGGAATTAGTAGTTTAAGAATTTGAGTAATATTGAGTCGTGAGCAAGTAGCTAATTTATTTCAGACTTTTAATTCTATTAAATCTTTCAACGTAAGCATTTCCTGCGGAATGCTGCGCAAACAGCTATTAGCGGTCAGCTATTCCCTTTGTCATGTCCTTGCATTCAGCTTTTTAATGAATGAAGCAAGCACTTGCTTAACTTCTACTACATTTTTAAACAAAGAATTGAAGCACAAGAACAACGAGCTTAAATTATTCACTAAAGGTAATAAAGCTGATAGTTGATAGCTGACCGCTGTTAGCTCCGCATTCCGCAGGAAATGCTTACCTTTCAACTCTGATTCCTCTTTCAAGAGCTATCAGGAAATGCTTACAGTAATTCACATTAATAATGGCATAAATTAACATCTCAAATTTAAGCATTCAGCTATTAGCAGTCAGCTGTCAGCAATTAATAATTAATAATTAATAATTACTTCTCAGGTTGAGGAAAGAGACTTTGACAGTAACTTTTTATTCAAACTCAATTTCAAAGGTTTTTTACCTTTCCCAACATTAATAGCTGATAGCTAATAGCTGACGGCTGAATGCTTACTCTCAAATTACAAAAAGTCAAACTTTTTTCCATACAAAATAACTTTTCACCTTTGAATTTTGTGTTAAATCATGTAGTAATCAGGAAGAATTTATGAGATATTTAATAACAATTAAAAGCCATCAAAATCCTTTTATATTCTTAATCCTGACTCCTGACTCCTGACTCCTAATTACTACTAAAATCTTACAACTGAAATATGATTGCTATATAATAGTCCAGGAAAATAAATCCTCAATCTTAATTGATTAATAATTATGACCTCAAACTTAATCGAACAGATTCAACAATTCTATGATGCTTCCTCCAGTCTATGGGAACAAGCGTGGGGCGAACACATGCACCATGGCTATTATGGACAAGATGGTAAGCAGAAAAAAAATAGACGACAAGCTCAAATAGACATGATTGAAGAACTACTTCAATGGGGAGCATTAAATGAAAAATCAAATTTTTGGCCTCCTACCTCGATCCTGGACGTCGGTTGTGGTATAGGCGGTAGTACATTGTACTTAGCCGAAAAATTTCATGCCACTGCCACTGGCATTACCCTTTCTCCCGTCCAGGCCCAAAGAGCTAAAGAACGAGCTGATGTAGCCAACTTAAGTCAAACTACTAATTTTATAGTGGCAAATGCTTTAGAAATGCCCTTTGCTGATGAATCATTTGACTTGGTGTGGTCTCTCGAAAGTGGAGAACATATGCCTAATAAACAAAAATTCTTACAAGAATGCTATAGAGTCCTCAAACCAGGTGGAACTATAATTATGGCTACTTGGTGTCATCGTCCAGTTGGTGCCCCCGATGGACAACTAACTGACGATGAAAGGAGACATCTAGCCGAAATTTATCGGGTCTATGCTCTACCTTATGTTATTTCTTTGCCAGAGTATGAAGCGATCGCCCAAAATGTCGGCTTTCAAAATATCTGCACTGCTGACTGGTCAACTGCTGCTGCTCCCTTCTGGAATATTGTGATCGAATCAGCTTTTGACCCTAAAGTAATTATGAACTTACTCTTTAGTGGTTGGACAACAATTCAAGCTGCCCTTTCCTTGGAGTTAATGAGTAGTGGATATGAACGAGGATTAATAAAATTTGGTCTAGTGCGGGGGAATAAATAGTTGATTACTACAAATTCTGTTAAAATCAGTGGAAGTTAGTCAAAATTTTCATACTTTTTTAGATATGTAGATATGAAATAATTTCCTGAAATTACTATGACATTAAAGTTTCGAGCCTATAAAATCTTACTTTTGACTTTTAATTTTTGACTTTTGACTTCATCCCATAATTTTTAACTTTTGAGTTAATTTCTTACTTTTGACTTTTGACTTTTGACTTTTGACTTCATAAGCTTATTTCATCACTGCATCTTCAGTAAATGTTAATTTCTGTACCAATATACCTAATTCTGCTATAATCATCGCTTACAATAGATACACCATATGGGATATTCCTGGAGGTGTAATTTATGTTAGTTATTTTAATGGAAAATCAGCTAGTTGCTCCTCAACAAGTTTGTCAAAGTTGTTTGTTAGCCGATAGAAGTGGTCAACCCCGATGGAAAGGTGGTCAATTACGTTGTGGTCATCCAGTTCCTAAGTTATCAGATACTCAAGCAGATCAGTATGAGTGTCAAATGGGTTTCCGCGTTGCCAGTATAGAATAATATAGAATCCGGATAATTACTGATCGTATAGCCCTCGGAGTCAGGAGTCAGGAAGACCGAGTCAGGAGAAAAGAAGAATTGAGCATGGCAATTATCTAGAGATATTCCGTGAAATGTCTACATTGAGTGGAGGTAGTTTTGCAATAATTGTATAACCGGATTTCATATAATTACAAAAAATTATTAGTTTGATATAGCATTTTTATCTGGGAAGTGAAAACCAAGTACTATTAAACAGGGAATAGTAAAGGAGGAAAAACAGCATTAATATAGTTAGTAGCAAACACCAGGAGATAGGGTATTTGTTCGGTGCGCTTTTTTTTATAACAAAAAACTCTATCTAGATTTACATCTCAAATAAAAAAACTATAGTCAGGATGAAAATTAAAAGTAGATTAAAATAGTGCATTTAGCCTTGAAGCTAATCATTTAAATGTATCTTAAAAGTAAACAAAATAGTTCGCTCAGATTTGAGTTGTGTAGAAAATATCTTCATTACTGAGCAAAACACAGTTTTAAACACTTAACACTTTAGTTATCTACTTTTTTGTTTTTTTGATCAATTATTTAGGACTACTTATTTGAAGAATATAGAATAATATTTTTAGAGGCATCAACAGGTAGACTCATACAAGTATTGCTTCTATTGCATCATTTTTTAGATGGTGACTATCTACCTAATTATAGTGAAAAACTAGGCACTTGTGCTTGAAACTTGAGCCCTAGTAAGGAAAGGCCTACCTTTGACTTTTCCCCAAAGAAAGAAAGTATTTTTATTTTTTTCTTAAAATTACTGAAAATTTGAAAGTTTAGTGATTTTTTAGGCCACAAAATTACGATCCAGGGCTGAAGTTATCTAACTACTGCGCTATCCTGAATTTATATTTACTTACTTATCATCAAACTCAGGAGTATTTTACAATGAATTGGCGTGGTTCTACAACTGTTCAAGACCGAATTTTTGCTAGCTTACCTTATCTCTTACCCTTGCTAGATGGGTTAGTATATGGTAGATATTTATTCCAACAGTTTCCTCCCATACAGATAATACCAGTTCTTCTAGCCCCTTTGTTACAGATTTATAGAGGTATACCCTTCTTTGGCTTAATAGTTTTCTTTGCTCTGTTCTTGTTCGTAGTGAGAAATGAAAATATATCTCACTTTATTCGTTTCAATACCATGCAAGCAATTCTATTGGATATTATTTTAATCTTGTGTGGTCTAATTCTGCAAATCTTGGGAGCAAGTTTAGGAGGATTTATTCTGGAAACTCTCTCTAATATGATATTCATCGGAATTCTAGCATCATTTATCTATGCAGTAGTTCAATCAGTCATGGGTCGCTACGCAGAAATACCTACTATTTCTGAAGCTGTTTATATGCAAGTGCGCTAAATATTTTTCACACTCACACCCTTTATTTTGTATTTGTGGTGAAAATTTTGTAAGATAAAAGATCCTTGCTTCTGCATAAATTTGCTAGAAGCCATGTAGTCCGAAAGGAGATTATTTCCATGAAACCATTCATTTATGAAACAATGTATATTTTGCGTCCAGACCTGAATGAAGAACAGGTAGAACAAGAAATTGCAAAATATAAAGATTTATTGCAAGAACAGGGCGCTTACGACATAGAAATTCAACATCGTGGTAAGCGTCGTTTAGCCTATGAGATCAACGATCATCGAGAAGGTACATATATTCAGATGAATTATCAAGGTCCTCCGACTCAAATAGCTGTATTGGAGAGGGCAATGCGTTTGAGTGAAGAGGTTATTCGTTACTTAACGATTAAACAGGAAGTACCCAAAAATACTACACCAGATACTACTGCACCAGATACTCAAGAACGACCAGAACCATTAGCAGCAGCAGTGGAATAGTCATATTTCACGGCAGTACATAATTATTGGGTGCATCTCAATATTTGCAAAAATACTTTTTTCCTATATATTCCCTATTCTCTATTCCCTGTTGCCTGTTGCCAGATGAGCTGTTGCCTGTTGCCTAAAAGCGATAATTTTTTGGCTTTATTCTTGCATTGAGATGCACCCTAATTATTTGGACTAACAAATTTGAGAGTTTTGATTAACCCAAAAAAGGCAAATTAACAAAAAAGTAGAACTTGAGCATCTTAAATAGGGGAGACTCCTCTCCTATTTCCTTTACATTATCAATAGACATCTCCAGAAAAAAGGGAGTAGGGAGTAGGGGGAAAAATTGATAATTTCTGTGGGATAATTGATTTTATTTTTTATTATTGGAGATGTCTAATTATATTAGCTATAGAGCTATACTATTTCTAAATATAAAATATAAGTTATATAGGAACTACTGAATAATTAGGAGCAAACTTAAAGTGAAGCAGATGCAAAAGTTAAATTCACAACAACTTCAACTTGAAGTATCTCGTCTTAACGAAGAATTACAAATGCGAGACCAATTAATTCAACAATTGTCTCAAGAACTTTTTCGATTAGTTAAGGGAAATACAAGTATAGTACCAACATCAACAGTTCCTGAAAGTTACCAATCTCAAATGCAAAGTTTAAAGGAACAACTCAATGAAGTTGAACAACAAGTAAATTTTTATCAAGAACAAATCTCTGAACGAGATGCAGAAGTATATAATTTACGTCATTCTGTGCAAGAATTAACAGACCGCTCCCAAATGTTAGAACAAGTAGTACAAGAGCTACCAGAAGTCTATCGTCAAAAATTCTCCGAACGACTTGCAGAAGTACTTGAAAAAGTGGAAATATTGCAAAAGGAAAATCGTCAGTTACACGCAGAATTACAAAGCGTTAGTTATCGTCTAGCAGTTAGAAATCGTCGTGCTAATGGCCTAGATTTACCTGCTTTTGGTCAGGGACAACCAGGTTCTTCTGTAGAGATGCCGACGTTTGGAAATGCTTAATTTAAGTAAATATTTGCTGAGATAGGTATGATATTCTATCTTAGCATTATTATCAAGTTTGAGCTCAAGAGAATAGTATTTTTATAATTAGTGAACTACTGTAAGAACGGCTCAGTTACTATTAAATTTAGCATCTGAGCCGAGCATTTAAAAATCAGCTTAACTTAAGCTGTTATTGATTTTCCATGAGAATCTAAAAAAACATCATCAATACTATCAAAAATTTGAAAAACTCTATCTAACTGAGTAATTTCAAAAACCAATCTAGCTGTGGGGTTAAGGTTACAGATAGCTAAATTACAGCCATGTTCACGAGCCTTTTTTAAACCAATAACTAATGTACTTAAACCAGAACTATCTATAAACTCCACATTAGCCATATCAATAATCCAAAGATTGTAGTTTTTTTCTAGTAGAGATATGAATTGCTGCTTAATCACATTTGCTCCAGCTAAGTCTAAGCGGTGATTCGGAATGAGAATAATATGTTGACTGACATCAATAGCTTTCATAGGTATCACCATTAATTAAAAGGAAAAAAAATAATTTTTTACTTTGCTCTGAAATATAAATTGTTTTAGATTAAAGATAATTCATTACACCCTAATTATCAACAATCCAGAAGTTGTAATGATACTCAGGAAATTCACTTTACTAGAAATAGAGTTCCCTGTATAAAATACAAAATTGACAGTAATTATTGTCAATTATAGTGCAAGTTGTTAACTTTTGTGATATATTTAATACTTCTTGGGTACATCAATTAGTTCTCTATAATCTATAAATATTGCTTGAGTAATAAATAAGTTCCGTTTAGATATAACTACTGGTCTATCAACTTTGAAATGATGGATAGATTTTTGTAAGACATGATTTTTGGGTAATGCTTTTTGAGATTGGCTACCCCTCAAAACCATCTTTACAGACCTTACAGACCACTATTTGGCAATAAAATATAAAAAAATGATAAATTTGATCAAGTTCGCTTAAAGATTACCGTATAATGTCCCTAGAATTTGTATCATTAGAAACAATTCAATTAATTGCCAATAAATACGGCTATCTAGCCATTTTTTTAGGAATAGCCCTCGAAAATGCAGGAGTTCCCTTACCAGGAGAAACAGTTACACTCGTAGGTGGGTTCCTTGCAGGTAGTGGGGAATTACTTTATAGATATGTACTTAGCTGTGCAATTATAGGTGCAGTATTCGGCGACAGTTGTGGATATTTGCTTGGCAAGTATGGTGGCTGGCCATTAATGTTGAAATTAGGTCAGATATTTCGGATTAAAGAAGAAAAACTGATAGACGCGAAAAATCAGTTTAGTAAAAATGCAGCTAAAGCAGTATTTTTTGGTCGATTTATTACATTACTACGGATTTTTGCTGGCCCTTTGGCGGGAATTGCTCAAATGCCTTACTGGAAATTTTTATTATGCAATGCTAGTGGAGCGACTATTTGGGCATTGACAATGGTCAGTTTATCCTTCTTTTTGGGACAGGTTGTACCTTTAGAAAAGTTAGTATCTTGGGTGGCACAATTTGGTGTAGCTGCTTTGGTGTTAGTGGTAGCTTTGATTTTGATTCCTATTTGGTTAGAGTCTTTGAAAAAAGGAAAAGAAAATACAGGTTGATAATTTACTTTGGAAAAGTCAAACAAAGTACGATTAAATCTACTAAAAATCATCTAGCTCCTTCTCTTCAAGTTTTCATTCCCGTCATAATTAACGGGTAATTTAACTTGTATTATTTAATGTTAAGATTGGGAACAAAACTGAACACTCGATCTAAATATATTTTCTGATTCTGGGGAATACTATGAATTAATATCGCAAGGGAGTAATGATAAAAGCTTTGATGATTTGAGCAAAAATAAGAAATATTATGTTCATCTTTTCAAATGTGGGAAAAGCTTAAAGTCTCTAGTTAGAAATCAAATAGCATTCCTGTATACAGCTCAAAATTAAAATAGCAAATTTATCTTACTTAGGATACTTGTAACTTTTTAGCATAGATAAGAACCAAAACGATTTGCCACAAAGGTATCTAAGTTAATCTGCTCTTGCTTGAGGAAACCAGTATGTGGAATTTCCTCATGGAGATACATATCCAAAACAGCACAAAGAGAAGCAGAAGTTGTAAGCTGGATAGAACTCCAAGTTTCTCCATATAAATTGAGGGGATAAATCTTGCGGACATCGCTGATTTGTTGAAGATAGCCATTTTTCTAACCAGTTACAGTACAGAAAATAACTACCACATCTTGCTTAGTAATAGGAATAGAATTTTCCAATATTTCTTGCAGGAGTTCACGGCGATCGCTTAAACCCAATTCTTGAGTTAAAAATTTCATCAGATATTGATGACCTGGATAACGCACGGTCTTGTAGTTGAGAGTACGCACTTGGCCTTCAAGAGTTTCACAAAGGGTTCCCAAACCGCCAGAAGTATTAAATGCTTCGTAATTTACCCCATCTACAGAGAAATGTTCTACCTCTTCTAAAGGCATTGCCTCAATTTTACGACCGTTATCAATAGCTTCGCAAGGATTACAGTATTCATTAATCAGACCTTTTGTAGACCAGGTGAGGTTGTACATCATCATATTAGATGGATATTGGGGTAAAGCACCGACACGCATTTTTACTTCGTCAAGCTTCTCAAAACCACTACACAGGTGATGAGCAAGGATGCCAATAAACCCTGGAGCAAGTCCACATTGGGGTGCAAAGATCGAACCATCAGGAGTTGTTTCAGCAATGGAGCGAACTGCATTAGTAGTGGCCACATCTTCGGTTAGATCGAAATAACTAACTCCAGCTTTAGCAGCGGCACGAGCAATGATAGGATTGACCTCATAGGAGCAAGCAGAAACAACACAGTCTTGGCCTTCTAGTTTTTCTGCAAGAGCAACTTCATTAGTCACATCTATGACAAAAGTATTGACTGGCAAAGATGCGGTTAAGTTTTCTAAAGCTCTAGGGTCTATATCTCCAACAAGTATGCTGTAATCCCCACTGTAATGTAAGAGCTTGGCGATCGCCGATCCAATTTTTCCTGTTCCTAAAATTGTGACTTTATACATAGTTCTTAATTTTAATTGTTTGAGGATTTTCTAAGATATTAAAATATTTATATTTATATAGATGTTTAATTTTAACTACAAAATTCTATTTTTAGTGGAAAGGTTGAGATGACAAAGCTTTTCACTCTTGATGAACCACATTTTCACACATCAAATCTTGTAAAGACATTCCATGGAACCTCTCTACTGTGGTCTACCCACATCAAAACTACTGTCAATCACCTTCGGAATTTTTTGGGAGTAATAAGTCAAACTTAATTTCCTTACCTAACGAGTTAAACGTCTCATGTTTTTTTAGTAACTTACTATGGGATAAAAACATCAAATTAATCTTCTGATATTCATCAACACACATAATAATATATCTGGAATATTCTCCTGTGTAAATTTCTCCAAAAAAGCCAGTAGATTTAAGAACATTTTCACTCAACTTTCTCCATACTGTATTTTCCCACGATTAAACTTTTGTTTTCTTTAAGTCAGCTCTAAATTGTTTGATAATTTTCTGATTAAAATATTTAATAGATGTTTAATTTCAACTACAAAATTCTATTTTTAGTGGAAAGGTTGAGATGACAAAGCTTTTCACTCTTGATGAACCACATTTTCACACATCAAATCTTGTAAAGACATTCCATGGAACCTCTCTACTGTGGTCTACCCACATCAAAACTACTGTCAATCACCTTCGGAATTTTTTGGGAGTAATAAGTCAAACTTAATTTCCTTACCTAACGAGTTAAACGTCTCATGTTTTTTTAGTAACTTACTATGGGATAAAAACATCAAATTAATCTTCTGATATTCATCAACACACATAATAATATATCTGGAATATTCTCCTGTGTAAATTTCTCCAAAAAAGCCAGTAGATTTAAGAACATTTTCACTCAACTTTCTCCATACTGTATTTTCCCACGATTAAACTTTTGTTTTCTTTAAGTCAGCTCTAAATTGTTTGATAATTTTCTGATTAAAATATTTAATAGATGTTTAATTTCAACTACAAAATTATATTTTGCGCAACAAATTATACTTAATTTCTTTACCTAACGAGTTAAACGTCTCATGTTTTTTTAGTAACTTACTATGGGATAAAAACATCAAATTAATCTTCTGATATTCATCAACACACATAATAATATATCTGGAATATTCTCCTGTGTAAATTTCTCCAAAAAAGCCAGTAGATTTAAGAACATTTTTACTCAACTTTCTCCATACTTTATTTTCCCATGATTAAACTTTGGTTTTCTTTAGTTGCCAACCAAGAATTTTTTAGCAAAAAGTAAGCTCTAAATTTATAACATAAAATTTTTCAGCAATCTGAAGCGAATATCTTGACTAAAGCAGAAAATAACTAATCACAGATGAAGATTTTAATCAATCGTAAATTCCGGTTAAAAAAATAGCTGTGCAGATTTAGATAAGCTTTAAACATCTAATCATCTAATGTTTTTTTAGTCAACTATTGCATGCGGGCAACAATTCTTTCTTCCCATTCAATCGCTTCTGACTTGTAGCAGTTTTCACAAAGGTAGACTACATTCATTAATTGATAATTGGTAATAGATAATTGATAATTACCGAATAATTAATAATTAAATAATTAAATAATTAAACAATTTAGCTTACTCTGCCTCCCCTTGATCGGGGAAAAAAATAAATTTTTTCCGAATTCGTCAATCCTCTCCCTAAAAGGGAGAGGTAATTATCCATTATCCATTAATGAACTCTGGTTAAAACCGTTACGGAATTGAATATAAGGAAATATTATTTCTTTTCTCTTGGTCAATTGGATATGGCGAGGAGACCTCGCCATCTCTCAACCGCTTTTTCCCCTTAAAAGGGGAAGCTTTAAACCAGAATTATTTAATTATTAATTATTGACTATTAATTATTCGGTAAAAATCATAGATATATCTAAAGTTTAAGAAGTCACAGAAATAGTTGTCTTCTATGTCAATGAAAACCACTATAATATTAATTATAAAAATCATAAATCAGCTTTTCTAGCTACCTAAAGATGATTGAACGTGCTGAACAGCTTCAAGGACTTCAATATCTTGGTTGATTAGTATTTTTTAGGACTGAAAAATATTTGCATCCTAATAAAAATGTGAAAGTAATACCTCCAAAATTTTATTCTTTTATCCTAATTAGGACTTGCTAATTAAATCTAAAAGTATTTATAAATAAAGGTTTTAGCTTTTTTAAGTATCAAAAAGTGCAAGGTTTTAAGTGGTAATGGTTCAATTAGGAGCGGATTTTGGTCAAGATTTGGGTAGAAAAATCCCAAATTTACAATTCTTACCCCTACCTCCTCGCATTCCCCTTTCTCCTTTCTCCTGTCTCCTGTCTCCTATCTCCTACCCCTACTAAAAGACTTTATTCAGGAAACCCTAATTAACTTCATATTTTATTAACTTCTAATTATTTGATTTCATAGCTTTTTTAAATTAACAAACTTAAGTTATCTAGACTATCATACTATCTGTTTTATCTCCCATAACATTCAAGCTAGAGCAAAATCATATTTCATCTGGTTCAAAATGAATTGAGTTTGCAAACGAATGACCTCTCGATATGTATCTTCTGATTTTCTATCCCAAAGATTATGCCCTGCATCAAGTATATGTAACTTACATTTTTCGTCATTTTCTGCAAATTCCTTCAGTGCATCAGCATACTGGGGAAACAAGTTAAATGGATCGCCCAAACTAACCAAAATTAGGATTGGAGAAAGAGATGTTTTAGATGGATAATTAAACTCAGGAGTAAAAGTCTTGTAAGCTTCCCAACTATGAGGATGCAAAGTAACACCCGGAGCATGAAGAAGGTCAGCCAACACTTCAGCCTTCTCCTCCAAATATTGAACAGTAAACTGGAACAACTCTGGGCCCGGATGTGGTGGATTAACTGCTATTGCCCCAGCTAAGTCATCATAATGCTGTGCATAAAGTATGGCAGCAATACCACCTTGACTACGTCCAGCAATAAAAACTGGGCGATCAGGATAAAGTCGTGACAAAACCAGGTGGACATGACGAAGCACGATCATGAGACCTTGCTCGCTAGCAAACTCAAATGGAGCATCTGAACCCATACCGTTGAGAGGAAGGTCAGTAGGAAAAGATGCTACACGGAATATCTCACCATCCGGTAGTAATTCAGTTAGTAAACTTTGGTTACTCTTACGCCCACGTCCACGGTTTTTACTTTTTCTGCCATGAAAAGTACCAGCAATATCACATAGTGTCTCAGCAACAGAAAAGGTAGTTCCAGTACCAGGTAATAGGATTTGAATTGCACGATGAGTCTCATCAACTAACTTATTTGGCTCTAAAATACCTGTGAAGGCCATCGGTAGATATAACTTAGTAAATGGTAGACTTTGTTTTGGTTCATTTGTAGCACCGACTCGATGAACAAATTCTTGGCTCTCTTGAATCACTTTCATCTCAAGCAGTTCACGACGACTGAGATTAGAAGATTTTGCCAACTCTTGATTGACTTGCTCAAGTCTTTTCAGTTCTGAATTCATTTTTAACAAATTTTGTACGCTAAAAGATTAATAGGGTCATCGTAAATCGGCATGACTTTGGAATCAAGAAGAGTCCATTCTGGTTGGTTTAAGACTTTCTCAAGTTTAGGCAAGAAACTCTGACGTGCCGTGAAAACCAAGACACCTCCAGACTTGATATTGTCTTGGAGTTGATTCAGTTCTGCTGAACCAGCATGGTTTTCCGCAAATACTCCTGTAGCGACAATACCACTTGCCTTCTCTAAGTTTCTGAATTGCTCATCACCAATAAAGCAACAAACTAAGGATTTATATATGCCTTTTTCTGCTGCTTTGGTCAACATACTAGGTGATATGTCCATACCTATGATTTGTTCAAATCCTAATTCAGCTAAGGCCACACCAACTAGACCTGTTCCTGCCCCAACATCAAGAATTGTGTCCTGTTTATTGGCCACATATTGAGCAAGCATAAGTGATGCTGCTAAAGGTACTGGTTTCCAAAATTCCTCAATATCTGTCTCATAGGTATTTGCCCATCGGTCGTAGTTTTCCACTAACTCATCAATATTTTGACTCGAACAGATCCACTTTAACCACTGGTTTGTTTCTATCTCAGACATTCTTTTGTTATTCAATATTCTATTAATAGTAGACATTCTACTTTAGATTAAATCCTAAAACTTTGTGCTATTCCTAGTCCGTAGAAATGCTCAAATATTTTAGCCTGCCGTTCATTTACTACCTGAAATTTTGAAATATTTTTGTCCCTCAGATATTAATTACTGGATTTACCAACACCAATATTTCCATTAGTTGAGATTTAGATATGAGGAGATAAGTTTTGATGTTAATTGCTCAAGTTAAGATATACTAAATATCATAAAAATTTTGTGAAAAAGGTAGGTAGATTTTATGGAATTAACAATGTTATTGGCAAAACTGCCAGAAGCTTACTCAGTTTTTGACCCGTTAGTTGATGTTTTACCAGTAATTCCTGTTTTCTTCTTGTTGTTAGCTTTTGTGTGGCAAGCAGCAGTTGGTTTCAAATAAAGATTAATCTTAAAGATAGCTATCAGTTACCATTCTAATTATTTATCAGAATTTATTAGGCATAATAATTGGGAAGCTGATAGCTAACTTTTTTAACCAGTATTAATAGCATAAGTTCAATAAACCTATAAACAAAAATTTAGGTTTCTCATCTATAAGATAGATAATTTGTTTTCCAAGGTAATTTTGTGTTGCATCATAGGAGGATAAAACTACTGTAAGCATTTCCTGCGGAATGCTGCGTAAACAGCTATTAGCTGTCAGTTCTCAGTAAAAGGAGGGGGTTTAAATGAATATAGACTTTAACTTTAATGCCAGCTTTTGTAGTTAGATTTAATTCTGACTCAATTAGTAAAGCTTTTATTTAAAACTAAAAGCAATAGCTGATGGCCGAATGCTGACGACTGAATGCTGACAAACTACTTTTAGGGAATAATTAGGGTTTGCTGAAAAAGTCTTTTAGTAGGGGTAGGAGACAGGAGACAACCCACCCCTCGCCCCTCCCAGGAGGGGAGAAATGGGAATGAGCAAGGAGGTAGGAGCTAAGTTTTGCCCAACATTGTTCTGCCCAACTATGCACCTAAAATACGCTCCATGCATGAGCGTTTTAGACTGAAACAGGCGCAATTTTTTAGATTCCAAAAAGGCTAAAACCTTTATATATCAATGCTTTTATATTTAATCAGCAAGCCCTAATTAATTGCTTATTTAAAATTAGCTATTACCAATTATCCATTTAATATGCAACACTGATTATTTTTCTTGATTTATGTCTTTTTTCTACTTACTTATTACTGGAAAATTATTTGATTGATTATCGTGGGTAAAAAAAACTTAGATAGATAAATCTAAGACCGATTAGCAATTGTCTTTTGGAAAGCAGGTCTTTCAGATATACGTTTAATATAAGTCAAAACATGAGGATAAGAACTTAAATTCAACTTTAGCATCATGGGAATATAAGCTAAATCGGTGTTGCATTGTAGGAGGATAAAACGACTTTTAGGGAATAATTAATTGCTTCTTGAAAATTAGCTATTACTAATTATCAATTTAATATGCAACACTGATTATTTTTTTTGATTTATAGCGCTCTTATTTGAGTTGTGAGATTATTGTAGATTTTTAGGGAATAGGGAATAGGGAACAGGGAATGGGAAATACCAAAGCAATAAAATTATCACATCTGATTCCTAATTGTTATATGTCTTTATTTCTACTTATAGCAGTCAAAGGAAAGGTTAGGACATATTGATAGCTATAAACTCAGACAACTTCAAGAATTGAGAATTAAGAATTGAGAATTAAGAATTACCTGTTATTATAAATAAGAGGATTGGTCAAAAGGATTTTTTTTCTTTTTATACCCTTAAAAGGGGAGGCTTTAAACCACAATTTTTCGGTAATATTTTCCAACTTCGGTTCCTTCTTCTTCCTTATTCCTTATTCCTTATTCCTTATTCCTTATTCCTTATTCCTTATTCCTTATTCCTTATTCCTTATTCCTTCTTACTTCTGCTATACTTCTTACTTGAAAATTATTTGATTATCGTTAGTAAAAAAACTTAGATAAATCTAAGAAGGATTAGCAATTGTCTTTTGGAAAGCAGGTCTTTCAGATATACGTTTGATATAAGTCAAAACATGAGGATAAGAACTTAAATCCAACTTTAACATCATGGGAATATAGGCTAAAATTGAACCTAAAGCTACATCTGCTACATTGAATTTTTCACCCATTAAATAAGGTTGAGTCTCAAAAATTTGATTCAATGGAGTTCATAAACGAGGAGTTTCCTTTTCACGACTTGCCTCTACAAAAATTCCCGGTCCGAGAGTAGCATTAGCAAACAAAACCCACTGAAAAATTTCCGCTTTCTGTTCTAAAGAATCAGGCATTTTGCCATATTTTTCTGCAACATATAACAGAATAGCTCCTGACTCCCAAAGTTTAAATTCTCCATCAACAATAGCAGGAACTTTTCCCATCGGATTAATCTCTAAAAAATCTGATTTGAGATGCTCTCCTGACTGCATATCGAGAGTAATAAATTCATAATCAGCTTCTATTTCTTCAAGATACCAGAGAATAATTGATGCTCGACTACGAGCGCCACCATAAAGTTTTAGCACGACTATATACCTAATTTTTGATAACTGTAACTTCTACAATTTTACCTAAGTAAATAAACAGAAACATTAAAGAACTTTGTGAGTATATTCATGTTGCTTCACATTGTCTTCTGAACTGACAATATTTTCGGCATTTAGTATCCGCTTACGCTCCAAAGAATAATTCAAATCATCACGACGAGTTCCCAGAGGAACTAAAGATTTAACTTCTGGGTGAATTTTATATGTACGAGTAGTAGCGATCGCTCTTGAGGCAAAATTATCAGAGAATTGAGCTTCCGGAGGAAAATCTTGAGGTAGTATAGGTGTGTCCCCAGATAAAACTGCACCCAAAGTAGTCCCACAAGCCATTTGATATGAAGTAGGAATTCCTTTAACAATAGCTTCGAGAGCTGCTGAGGGTATTGGTTCAACAACTTTTACTTGAGAAATTTCACCATCTTCCTTGATAAAGCAGGTTGCCAAACCAATAACCAAATAATCATCAGTAGATAAATCTGGGGCATTGGGATAAGCAGAAACAGTTGCCATAAGCTATTCTAATTTTTAATTCTTTAGATACATAAGTCTTAATTTTACCAACTCAGGTAACTAACTCCTCAAAAAAATCTGATACTAAAATTGAGCAAACCAAAATTTTGTGTAAAAATAAGCTTATGTAAGTTATTCTGGGCTATTTTCCTACTAAAAATATATTTAGATACTACAGGGAGACAAATTTGTATAGCTCTACACAAATACCCTCTTGACATTCCTCCGTTCCCTGTTCCCTGTTCCCTGTTCCCTTAAAACCCAAATTTACTTTCCTAATCAAAAGACGTAGTGCTATATATTTACAAATTTTTGGAATTGCTAATTGCTAAAAGGTTGCTAGTTCAAGCTTTTTTCCTACCTAATGACGAGCAACTGTTCAACAATTAATAATTAACAATTACCTCTGCTTGAAAAGAAGAAGATTGACGCGGAGCGTGAAAATTTTTTCTTCTCTTGGTCGATTGGATATGTCGAGGAGACCTAGCCATCCCACCCTGCGGGAAGCTACGCTAACGACGGCTTTTTTCCCCTTTAACTAGTGCAGGATGGCAGAAATAACTAACCAGTTACAAAATCTTAAAAGCCTTACCAATCAATACTTTTGACTGTCTTGAGTGTGTCTTACATTCTGAGGGGACCTCAGAATTACACACTCGCTTTTGATTTTTGACTTTTGACTTCCGCGTAGCAGCACTAGCTATCAGCTTTTCGTGATAGTCATGCTCCGCTTGCCAGCATTTAGCTGGAGCACTAAAAATTCGAGGGTTTAAGTCCCCCACGCTTATTTGAAAAAATTAGTGGTGGACTTTTTATGGGGGTTTGAATCCCCCATTATACACCTTGAAAAGCTGACTGCTGATAGCTGAGTGCTGACTGCTACTTTAAAGGAGAAGCTTTAAACCTGAATTATTCGGTAATAGAAAATATCCGAGCAACCGATTAAAAGTTATGGTTTAACCCCAGAAAAAACTTATAAATCCAAAGATGTCAACTTATCATAAGCTGACTCAATTACTCGCTTACCCCTCAAAGCACCAGTATTAGCACCAGGACAAATGTACTGTAGAGTCTGTCGTGAAAATCGGTCAATCAAAAATTTAACACTCTGAAGCTGTCTAGGCCAATGAAAAGTCTTAGCAATACGCAATGGCACAGGTTGCCCTTGACTATTAGGCAATAAATGACGACCTGTGAATAAGACCCCACCATTTTCCGAGTAGTATAAACAGGACGAACCAGGAGAATGACCAGGCGTCCAGAAAACATTAGTATGTTGACTTAAACTAAACTCTTGCTCAAAGGTTGTTACTTTGCGGTTAGGCAACAAATACGCTTCCTGTTCTTGAATCAGAATCTCACAGTTGAAAGCTTTTTGAATCTCTTGTGCCTTGCCAATAGCACTACGATGAGTAATATACAACCACTTTACTCCTCCATGTTGAGAGAGAAACTTTTGATGATTTTCAATATTGGCAGGACAATCAATGAGAATGTTGGTCTGATTATCTACAATAAAATAAGATGTTCCTCCTAAAGTATCCCGATTTGGCGAAAAAGCAAAAATATTTTCTAGGACAAACTGGGGATATTTGGAGACAAAAGGCTGTTCTATCAAAGTAGTATTCTTAGATTAGTTAAAAATAAACATAACTCATTAAAGTATTATGCTCTTTTTATTGATTTTATTAGGGTTGATGACATACTTCATGTTACAACGCAGCGTAAGTAAAATTACCCGCACTCCAATCTGGATATTATGGCTAGTAATGATGACACCAGCTTTAATATGGACAACTTGGATGTTAATTTATGGTGAAAAGCAACTACCACCAGCATTAATTATCATTCCCTTTATTTTCTGTCCTTACTTATATTGGTTATTAGTGCAATGGGGACAGCATCAACCTAGTCAGTCAGAATCAGATCCATCGACAAAAGATAATAGTAATTCCCACACTAAACCAAAAATAGTTCCTACTCAAACTCTCAATCAAACTCCACCTAAACTAACAATAGATAAAACAGAAGAAGCTAGTCTGAGAAATTGTTTTCCTTGGACAGTTTACTATCTGAGGAATCTTGAATTTAGACCTCAAGCAGTTATTTGTCGAGGTCAGTTACGCTCAAACCCTGAAAAAGCGTATCAAACAGTAACAGAAAATATAGAAGGAACATTTGGCGATCGCTTCCTAGTAGTATTTCAAAATAGCTTTCAAGGTAAACCTTTTTTTGCTCTAGTTCCTAACCCCCGTGGCAAAAATGACGAAACTCAGATTTCTCAGGAGTCTCAAAAACCTGTACTCTTGGCTTTAGGATTATTGCTAATAACTTTATTCACCACTACTTTAGTAGGAGCTAGAGAAATAGTTGGTATTTCTGAAGATGCCATACAATCTAACCCTAATTTATTAATCCAGGGTTTACCTTATGGAGTTGCTATGATCGTGATTCTAGGATTACATGAATTTGGCCACTACATAACAGCTCATTTATACAAGATTCGTACTACTCTACCATATTTTATTCCAGTACCGTTTTTCTTAGGGACTTTTGGAGCATTTATTCGGATGCAAAGTCCCGTACCTAATCGCAAATCTCTATTTGACGTTAGTATAGCAGGTCCAATTGCCGGATTAGTAGTTACAATACCACTATTAATTTGGGGTTTATCACAATCTAACATAGTTCCTTTATCTGAGGAATCAGGAATATTATCAATAGACTCTTTAAATCCCACTTTTTCTTTTTTATTAGCTGTATTAAGTAAATTAGCATTAGGTACAGAATTAACTTATAACAAAGGCATAGATTTACATCCAATAGCAGTAGCAGGTTATGTAGGTTTAGTAGTAACTGCATATAATTTAATGCCTATTGGACAACTTGATGGCGGTCATATAGTACACGCAATGTTTGGGCAACGAACTGGTATGGTTATTGGTCAAATTTCTCGTTTTTTATTATTACTATTAGCTTTTATAAATCAGGAATTTTTATTTCTAGCAATCTTTTTATTTTTAATGCCTCTTGCTGATGAACCTGCTTTGAATGATGTTAGTGAATTAGATGACAAACGCGACTTTTTAGGATTATTAATGTTAGGTTTATTGGTAATGATTTTATTGCCTGCACCAAAGATGGTAATACAGTGGTTAAATTTTTAAGAAGAAGGAAGAAGTAAGAAGGAAGAAGGAAGAAGGAAGAAGGAAGAAGGAAGAAGGAAGAAGGAAGAAGGAAGAAGGAAGAAGGAAGAAGGAAGAAGGAAGAAGTAAGAAGGAAGAAGGAAAAAATAATTGTGTGCCACCTAAAATAAAATTGGTATAACACCTAAGACCTAACACCTACTCTCACATAAAATTGGTATAAGAGTTAAATGATTGATTTAGAGAACTAATTCCACTTAATCTGGAAGATAATGTATTTAAGTTGGAACGAGAAAAACATACAGCAGAAATTGATAGATAAAAGAAAAGAAAAACATCGGTGTCATTTCAGTTATCAGTTATCAGTACCTCTGCAATAAGGAGGCTTGAAATACGGAATTATCTTTTTTTTTATCCCCTTAAAAGGCTATGCTTTATAAACATCTTTCTTAACATAAAAATTGACAAAATAGACAAGTTATGTAGAAGTCTTTAACAGGTTTTTGTCAGAGAAAAAGTGTATTCAAAAGTACATTTTTTTTGATAACTTAACTTAAGTAGTTTTTCCTATCTACTATGATTATTTCTCCTTTCTCCCCTACTCCCCTGCTTCCCACAAGGTTTTCAGAAGTTCCTTATCAGGGATAGCTTAAAAGGGGAGGCGCATACCCACAATTTTTCGGTAAAAAGGTTTCCGGGACTTTTTAATGTCAGAAAATCACCAACACTTGTTTGACATCTTATTTGAAAATGTTATAAATTTCTAGGACTTCTTTCAATTTTCAGCTTTTATTTATTTATGCGTTATTTTGTCTTCAAACCAATGATTAACAAGGTAAATTCTCTCATCTTGGCTATAGTTTTGATTTTATTATCAGTTGCAATACCTAACATTAATCTACCTGTAGCTAATGCAGGAAATATTCTCTCAGGATTTAGCTTGTCTGCACAAAATGATTTGCAAATTACCGTAGGGCAAAGTCAAAAATCAGCCGATAAATTAGCTTTAGATTTACAGAAAAGTCTCAACAGTAAAAGGAATGAAATTGGGAAATTAGCTATATTAATTATTCATCCCCACGGAGAGTTTGACAAAACAGAACCAATTTCGTTAGCAGAGAGAGAAGGTGGGGGGTCAGTATTAGAAATGAAGATACATTGGCATAGAAAACTGCCCTTTATGACACGCAATCATTTAACTATTATTGACTGGGAAATTTTACACCATCGACATTTTGGAGCTGCTGTTATTTTAGATGATGCTATACTTTCTCCGATTCATCCTCAAGAGTTAAATAATTTATTTAAAGAGTTACTGCCAGATAATCTCTAAAAATCGGATGTAATCAGAATTTTGATATTCTTGCCCACATTCGGCACTTCAATTTGTCACATGAAAATTAGTATAAAATCCGTAGCTTGCTTAAGTATTTATACTATATAAATTATCTTCATTTACCTCGATCGGGAGTCAAATTCTCAGTTAAATATGCCAGCATAAATACTTACTGAATCCTTGACTCCTATTGACCACTATAATTTTCTTCTTATTTCTTATTTCTTACTTCTTATTTCTTACTTTTGACTTTTGACTTATATTTTGATGTTACATTTTGTGGTGCGGAATGTGGGTTCTTGCCATGTCCACTGCACCCTTTCTGGGTCTAGTTGAATTGATTAAATGGTTACTCATATCTATTGATTTATGACTAATTTAAAAAAATGGAAGCTTTTACAATCTAGGTTAGTAATTAATAATAAATGGTGTCAGGTAAGACAGGATGAAGTTGAATTACCGAATGGCAAAATTATAGATGATTTTTTTATTAATGTTAGACCAGATATTGCACTTATTTTTCCTTTAACAACTCAACAAGAAATTGTATTTGTGCGTCAATATAGACATGGAGTCAAAGAAGTTTTATTAGAGCTACCTGCAGGTGCTTTTAATCCTCAAGTAGAAATTCCTGAAGTAGCTGCTAGTAGAGAACTTACTGAAGAAACTGGATATGTTGCTGAGAAATTAATTAAATTAACAACTTTATATGATAATCCTGTTAAAGATACCAATTCTATTCATTTATTTGTTGCTGAAAATGTCATTAAGTCTCAACAACAAGAGCTTGATATTACAGAAGAAATTGAAGTAGTGCTAATACCTGTCGATGAAGTTATTAAAAGAGTATTGATAGGAGAAATAAGTGTTTCTGGAACTATAGCAGCAATATTTTTAGGATTGGAATATTTGCACAAGTCGAATTTTATTTGAGGTGGCACATAATTAGGTGTTAGGTCTGATAAAAATTTTATTTGAGGTGGCACACAATTATTTTTTGCTTCTTCCTTCTTCCTTCTCCCTTCTTGAAGAAATTTATTAACTTGTCTATCTCAATCTACAGTCAACCCCAATCGAGATATTATTCTATGGAATTTAGAAATGAATTTGGTATTAAATTATTAATATTAGGTATCTATGGACTTATAATCAGAACAATCCTTACATGGACCGAAAGGGTTAACAGCACAACGGATGAGGGGAGACCTAGCATTGAACTTACAACTTAGGTCTCCTATAATATATCCTAATCCTTCAATATATTGTTGTTCTGGTTGACTAGATATAGTTGGTATTCCTGTATAGTTTACTGCCAATCTAATAGACATAAGTCTTTCTCTAGTTCGTGCTTTAAACTTGTGCAGTATCCACAAAGAAACTATCCAAGGAGTCATACCTATCAAAAAAATTAGTAAAATTTTAAACACATTTATTCTAATTTATTGCAACTTCAGAATTACTCTACTGCTGCAAATAATATCAATGAAAATTATTTATTTTTTGCAGCAATAAATTTAGATTATCGGTTAATCAAAATCTTGATATTTGTTAGATTTGAAGATGGAAATTTTTTTTCCACAAATAATGTATCGGGTATCTCACTGTCTGCTTTAACCACAGGAGATAGAGAAGTAAAGGGCAATTTAATATCAGATAAATCTATCCCAGCAAATATATGTAAAGATAAAGTAACAGCAACTGCTAACCAAAATTTTTCCCACATCTCACACCTAAATTTAATTTTACTTAAAATTATAGAACAATTAGTCTTAAGGCTACCGTGGATTAAAATCCGACGAGTCACCTTTCATCCATCGCTTAAAAGAAGATGGCTTTCATGCTCCCATGTTATTTAGGTAAATATTACAAAACAAACTTACTAATTGTCTGTGACTTGAAAGTAGGTAAAATCGTGAGTTTAATCACTGTTTAATTAATTAATAAATCAAGATCAATTAGTTCAAATAATTCAGATGTAAGCTGGGAAGACTCTGGCGACATATCCCTATTTAGTCCACTCCGAGCGGTTGAAGTTAAAAATGTAGAAGTTATAGCAGTCTAAGCACAAGGTTAGAAGGTATCAAAAGCTTAAAACTCAGATAACGCCAGATTTTTCCTTGTTTCCTAGATGAATAAAGTCTTCTCTACTTCTTCCTTATGTTAGGAGTTACGTATAACCACCAAATATAGTAGGGGTTAACCGCTGTCAACCCCTACAAATGGCGTATAATGTAATATTTTGCGTAAATCCTGTCTGTCCTATAGCACTACGTCTTTTGGCGCTTGACAATAAATTTTAGTTGTAAGGGAACAACGGTGCGACTCCCCGAGGTGCGACATACCCAAGGGAATGCTGACCAAGATAGGAATAGGAAATAGATGAATGTCCTAACATATTTGCGTAGCGCTATAGATAACCAAATTCCTTCTTCCTTCTTCCTTCTTCCTTCTTTCTTCTTCCTTCTGCTATAGCAGGAGTTATTGAACGATAAAATTAGCCCATATACCAAACATATAGTGGGAGTACATCAACTTATGCTGACAAAAATACTGGCCTTAACTGTTGGTCTTGGTAGTTTAGCCTTATATCTGGTGGCCTTTTTCTTTCCAGAAGTCCATCGAAAAAATGATTTTATCTGGAGTGGTGTGGGTCTTTTCTATGCCTTAGTATTATGGTTCTGTGCAGGTAGAATTACAGGTGCAGTGTTATTGGGTCAAATGGCAAGTGTAGCTTTATTGGGTTATTTTGGTTGGCAAACCCTGACATTGCGTCGCCAAGTTACTCCAGTAGCAGAGCAAACAAAAATATCTACTCAGAAAGGTACTAAAGATAAAACTCAAGAACAATCAACTACTGTTCCTCAAGCACCATCTACAGAAGAAGTAGACACTATCTCAAAATCAGATATTACGGAAATAGCTACCTCTATTCAAGAGGAAGAAAATGAAGTTAAACCTGCGGAAACTGAATCTGAATTAGTATCATCTGAAACTACTTTAGATTCAAGCAATATAACAAAAGATTCTGAGGTAGATGCAGTTACAAATATGGCAGAACAAAATGTCATAACAGATACGACGAAAGATGTTTCAGAAACACCCCAGAATTCACAGAAAAGTTCATCTAAAAAAGGTGGTGGTTTTTCTCAGTTATTGACACCTGTTAGTGGTCTATTGAGTAATATTAAAAATGCAATTCAAGGTAAAGATAGTAAAAATACAGATACAAATTCTGACTTAGTATCCAAAGAAAATCAAGTTGAGACAGAAGAATTAGCCTCTAGTGAAGAAGTTACTTCTGAGGTTAATAGTTTAGTTAGTGATGGAAAAGAAAATTCATCTGATCCAGAACTTTTAGTAGATAAAGAAGCACCTGTTGTATCTGATGTACAAAAAGAGACTACTTTGGAAGAAGTTGAGGAAGAATCAACTATATCTTCAGATATAAATTATACATCTACGGATTCCGAAAAAGCTATTTTAGAGACTAATACACAAAGTATTGAAACTCAAGATAGTTCGGTGTCATCAGACGCAATAACTACTCAAGATAGTGAAAAATTGGAAGTAAAAGGTACTTCCATTTCTTCTGAGGAAAAATCTGAAAATAAGAATTTAGAATCAGATTTATCAAAGGATAGTACAGACAAGTCAGTAGATCCGTAAAGTTACAATTTTGCAGACTAAGAACTCAGTAATAACAAATACAAAATATTGAGGGAATTGGCAGGGAAAATAGCAGACCAATTCCCTGTTTTTTGATTGTATAGCAGAAGGAATAAGGAAAAATCTGGCATTGTCTGAGTTTTAAGCTTTTGATACAGCAGATTCCACTAAGTGTGAGATACACCCATCGCGGGCAAGATGTCCGCACTACAAACATTTAATTTGTAGGACTTGCGCAGAGACTCTACATATAGCAAGGGCGCCATTCGGAGCTTGGCGTTAGCCAATACCATTCGCCCCTACAAATGGTACTTTAAAAGTTAATTTGCGTAAGTCCTGATAATGACGAATCTTAGACTAGAAAATGTTTTTCCAACTGTTCCCTGTTCCCTGTTCCCTGTTCCCTGCTATATAATTTTCTTTCTTAGATTTATAGAGGTTTTTGAGTGAGCAAAAATTCAGTAGCTAGACCTTTTTTAAAATGGGCAGGAGGTAGTGCGATTCGTTAGGTCGAAACTGCTTTTAGGAGCGGGGGATGACCTGGGTTGATTTTTTTAGATCAACTACAACTGTAGAGAGTTTCTAGGTTTAAGTCCTAGCATCGAGATGTTCGATTGAATCCATTATCCCCATTAAGGAGAGTGGCGCTCGAATTAGTGAAGCGGGATAAAAAGCAGGTAATAACTAAACTATCTAGGTTAAATCCCTGCGAGGGAGGTCGAAAGGGTTAACATTTGTGAACTGATGATTGGAAGCGTCGTTAGTCCAAGATGGAGATACGATAGGTCAAGTCTCTATCCAAATATAGCAATAGACAGATGGGGTGCGGACATAGACTGTTAACGAAGTCAGAACTCAGAACTCAGAACTCAGAAGTCAAAAGTTATTTTTGTAACGGGGATTTGAGCAACTCTCCAAAAATATTGCGCCAATCAAGGCGGGGTTGCGCGACCCTTATGATTTTGATAATGATCTTTAGACAGGGAAATTTTTTTCCTACTGTTCCCTGTTCCCTGTTCCCTGTTCCCTGTTCCCTGTTCCCTGTTCCCTGCTATAGGAATGAGAATCAGAGAATTTCCTCTTTCTGATTAACATCCTTCTCTTACCGATAAGAGCATTCCTCGGCGTATAGTCAGAACCCAACCCGACCAGACAAAACCTCTACGGAACGAAGTAACCTGAATAAAGTTCTCATTGAGTAGGCAGCCAAGCTATAAACTTTATTGGGGAAGGATGATGTCAAAAGCCAATGTCTGGAGTAATTTCCAGGATATGCAGACGGACATCCCTAAGTCTAGAGAGTAGAAACTAAGTAAGAGGCAAAATGACCAATACGAGTGAAACAACTACGGTGGAAATGAAATGGAGTGATGTTAACTGGAAATCGGTTAATAGAGCAGTATTTCGCCTTCAGAAAAGAATCTACAAAGCGTCGCTAAATGGTGATACCAAAACTGTCAGGAAATTACAGAAATTACTGGTAAAGTCTAAATCAGCTAAACTACTCGCACTCAGGAAAGTAACACAGGATAATAGGGGTAAAAATACTCCAGGAATGGAGGGGATAGCTAAAGTAGCCCAAAAAATTCAACTGGATGGCAAAGCTAAATCTGTTCGCAGGATGGAAATTCCTCAGTCAAATAAACAGGAGAAAAGACCATTAGGAATACCCACAATGGAAGACTGGGCTAAACAGTCATTAGCTAAAATAGCTCTAGAACCAGAATGGGAAGCAAGATTTGAGGCTAATTCTTATGGTTTTAGACCGGGAAGATGTGCTAAAGATGCGATCGCAGCTATCTATAGTGACATCAAAAGAACGAGTTACTATGTTCTAAATGCTGAAATAGAAAAGTGCTTCGGCCAAATAAACCATAGAAGATTATTGAATAAACTCAATACTTATCCAGCTATGCGCCGTCAAATTAAGGCATGGCTCAAAGCAGGTGTTATTGAGAAGGATGTCTTCTACAAAACCGAAAATGGTACTCCACAAGGTGGTGTAATTTCTCCGTTATTAGCGAACATAGCTTTACATGGAATGCAGGAGGTATTACAAGAGGAATTTTCCCAGAAATATACCAACAAAGCAATGGCTAAACTATATGGAAGAAAACCCGATATCAATTTCAATCCACCTCTATTCCACAGATATGCGGATAATTTTGTTATTTTGCACGAAAGCAAAAAGGTGATAGAGGAATGTCTGGAAATTATCAATGACTGGTTGGAAAATATGGGTCTAAAATTAAAAGACTCAACAACAAGAATTGCTCATACTCTAGGAGATGGAAAAGTTCAGACAGGATTTGACTATCTAGGGTTTAATGTCAGGCAATACCGAGTCAAAGATATAAATAGTGCAACGGATGGAAATGGTAACAAACTAGGGTTTAAAACTCTCATAAAACCTACAAAGGAAGCTATAAAACGCCATACCAGAGTCCTAAAACATACAATCCGACTGTATCGCAATGCACCGCAAGAGAAATTAATAGAAGTGCTAACACCTAAAATTAGGGAGTGGTGCAATTATTATGACTCTGTGGTAAGTTCAAGAGTGTTCGCAAAGATGGATAATATCTTATTTCATCAACTTCTCAGATGGGGATACTATCGTGCACCCATGCAGGGTAAAAAGCATACGGTAAACAAATATTGGGGAGTAGATAAAGGACAGGGATGGAAATTCATCACACCAGATGGGAAAGTATTGCGAAACCATAAGGATACTCTCATCAAAAGAGAGTAGGGGAGTTGCTCACACTTATTATGGCACGGATACAGGGATACGGAAGGGAGTGGGGGAGTAATTATAGAATTAACATATATTATCAGAACTTACGCAAATTGACTTTTAAATCACCATCTGTAGGGGTAAATAGTATTCTTTCTAGCCATAAGTAGAGTCTCTGCGTAAGCCTGTATTATATAACCTGATTCTGTATAATTACAAGTGAAGATAACCTGGAAATAGACCATATAATTCCCTAATATTTTACCGGGTGCATCTCATATTTGCAAAAATACTTTTTTCCTATATATTCCCTGTTGCCTGTTGCCTGTTGCCCGTTGTCTAAAAGCGATAAAATTTTGGCTTTATTCAAAATTTAGATGCACCCATTTTACCAGTGAAGACAATCTGGAAATAGACCATATAATTCTCCAATATTTAGGGGATAAAAATAATATGGCTAACAAAAAATTCCTGCACAATTACTGCCATCATCAGAAAATTTTTCAAGATGGTAGTCGCGATCGCAAGTCAAACTAGCTAGGAGGAGCTGAATGAAGGGGAACTTTCATGTTCGGTTCTGAAGGAGAGTTTGGGATAGTGATATCTCATTCGACTCTAACAAAGACAATTATTACCTGAATTAATCAAATATATTGATGAAAAATCCCTAAAAAAGCATACCTATTATGAACCTTTTATTGGAGGTGGAGCGCTTTTATTTGAGTTACAACCAACTAGGGCAGTTATTAATGATAAAAATCCGGAATTAATTAACTGTTACCAGGTGGTGAAAGATTCTTTGGATGATTTAATTGTGGAGTTAAAAAAACATCAAGAAAAAAATAGTTCGGATGATTATTATGAAGTAAGAAATTTAGACCGTATGTCTGAATATAAAAGTCTGTCAGCAGTAGAAAGGGCAGCCAGAATTATCTATTTGAATAAAACCTGTTACAATGGTTTATTTAGAGTAAATTCTCAAGGTCAATTCAATGTTCCTTTTGGCAAATACAAAAAACCTAAAATATTAGATGAAGATGTTTTAAAAGCTGTTAGTAAATATTTCAACAAACCTCAAGTAAAACTATTAAATATGGATTTTGCAGAGGCTGTTAAGAAGGCACAAAAAGGTGATTTTATTTATTTCGATCCACCTTACGACCCGGTTTCTGATACAGCATCTTTTACTGGATATGATGCTAATGGTTTTAACCGGAATGAACAGGAAAGATTGAAGCAAGTTGTTGATGATTTAACAGCGAAAGGTTGCCGAGTTATGTTGAGTAATTCTCAGACTGATTTTATTATGGATTTATATCAAGATTATCAGGATAAAATTCACATAGTTAAGGCAGCACGAAATATCAATTCTAAAGGTTTGAAAAGAGGTAAAGTTAATGAAATTATAGTTTTAAATTTTTCAGTGTAGAGTTACCGAATAATTAATAATTAATAATTAATAATTAAATAATTCGCGCCTTGAAGCCTCCCCTTTTAAGGGGAAAAAAGCGGTCGAGAGATGGCGAGGTCTCCTCGCTGTCCGACCATCGACCAAGAGAAGAAATAATATTTCCTTATATTCAATCAAGAACGGTTTTAACCAGAGGTAATTATCCATTATCCATTATCCATTATCAATTAATGAAAGGGGATTCTACCTTGCTGAAGTACATCCCTCGCGGGCAAGATGCTATAGCGGGCAAGATGCCCACACTGGGAACATTTAATGGCTTTGTTGCATGAAAGAAAATATATAGCTGTCGCACTTGCTCCGCATATGTACTTCATAAAGTGCGGAAACTGCTGTAACTATTGGACAATAGATCAATAGAACATCAATGTTTGAGGTAAAAAAGACTGAAACTTTACCTGTAAAAGCTTTGAGGTTTAATCAGCAGAGCAATAACTATTGGACAATAGATCAATAGAACATCAATAATCGCGCAATAATCGCGCAATAATCGCGAAACAGAGCGTACGCTTTCTGTGCAGAGTAATAACTATTGGACAATAGATCAATAGAACATCAATGTTTGAGGTGAAAAAGACTGAAACTTTTACCTGTAAAAGCTTTGAGGTTTAATCAGTAGAGCAATAACTATTGGACAATAGATCATCAATAATCGCGCAATAATCGCGCAATAATCGCGAAACAGAGCGTACGCTTTCTGTGCAGAGTAATAACTATTGGATAATAGATCATCAATAATCGCGCAATAATCGCGAAACAGAGCGTACGCTTTCTGTGCAGAGTAATAACTATTGGACAATAGATCAATAGAACATCAATGTTTGAGGTGAAAAAGACTGAAACTTTTACCTGTAAAAGCTTTGAGGTTTAATCAGCAGAGTAATAACTATTGGACAATAGATCAATAGAACATCAATAATCGCGCAATAATCGCGAAACAGAGCGTACGCTTTCTGTGCAGAGTAATAACTATTGGACAATAGATCAATAGAACATCAATAATCGCGAAACAGAGCGATATAGCTGCGGAATGGATGTTAAGAACCCTACTTTCATGCAACAAAGCCACATTTAATTATTAATATCTGTACTTCATGCTTGGAATATGCTGTATATTATTTACCAAAAAATTGTGGTCTAAAGCCTCCTTATAATTGGGTCTAATACCCCGCCTTTTAAGGCGAATTTTTTTGGAGGGTTGCTTAAAAACGTAAGCATTCAGCCGTCAGCTATTAGCTATCAGCTACTGCTTTTCGTGTGGTTTTAAAGCTGTATTAATTGAGTTATAATTAATTTTACTACAAAAGTCGTTAAAGTCTATATTCATTTAAACTATCTCCTTAAAAGCAGGGTATTATTGCTGAGAGCTGACTGCTAATAGCTGAATGCTTACTTAAAAACAACTTCTGAATTTTGACTTTTGACTTCGTTAAAATTCAGCTTCTGGTAACCACAATAAATCTGTTACTCCGAAATCTTTACCACATTGACTAATTAAAGTAGTAAGTTGACCACGATGATGAGTTTGATGATTAAAAAAATGTAAGAGTAAAAACCAAACTGGAAATGTACATTCTCGTTTCTGAGACCTACTTATAAAAGTCAAAGGTTCAGACAAATTTTCCTCTTTTAACGAATCAACATAACTCTGAATTTCTTTGTCTGTTTTTTGACGTTCTTCCCATAATAAATCAAATTCAGCAATTAATTCTTGTCTTAACGATTAAATTTCAAAAGTATAATTTTCAAAACGACTTAACCACAATTTATCTGCTAATAAAATATGGTTGAGTGTGCCGTGAATTGAATTAAAAAATGCTCTCTTATCTTCCCGACGTATTTCATCGGGTATGGATACACAAACTTGGTAAATTTTTTCGTTCATCCATTGGTTATATTGAGATAATCTTTGAAAATAATTGGTTGTTTTCATTAGAAATTTCTATAAAAGAGGGAGTAGGAAGTAGTAGGAACGTTGCATACAACGTCTGTACAAAGTAGGGGGAAATAATTGATGAATAACAGTGGGATAATTGATTTTATTTTTTATTCAGGACTGACGCAAATTGACTTTTAAATCACCATCTGTAGTGGTAAATAGTATTCTTTATCGCTATATGTAGAGTCTCTGCGTAAGTCCTATTATTATTGGAGATGTCTATTGGGAAATAATACTATATCTGGTGAAACAGTTATAAATAATAAGGGAGGAGGAAGGACTCAGGAGTCAGGAGTCAGGAGGAAAGAAAGAAGAAGAAAGAGAAAGTTTTTTTATCACTAATGATCCGGATATGATATTACTGCGTAATCTAAAATCCGGTTATATAATATTATGTTGATAATTCTATAATTACTTCAAGAACCAATCTCCCCTACTTCCCTACTCCCTGACTCCTAATTAAATAATCGGTTGATGAATTTCTCCTAACATTACTTTGGCTTTAGCTCCGGTAACTTCTGGCAAATTACTGGGAATTTTTAAAGAACGCCAATAAGCTAAAACTGCAAAGGCGATCGCTTCTTTAAAATCTACATCTACACCTACTTCAGCAGTGGTAATTACTGGAATTGGTACTAATAAATTCTGTATCCGTTCTTTTAAATATAAATTATGACTTCCACCGCCACATAATAATATTTGATCTGGTAAGTTTGGCAAAAAATTTTGATAGCTATGATTAATAGAAGCTGCTGTTAATTCTGTGAGAGTTGCTAGTATATCAGCAGCACTTAAATGATAATTTTCTCCATCAGCAAGACAGTTAAATAAATAGTCTTTGCCAAATAATTCTCTACCTGTAGATTTTGGTGGTTTTTGTTGGAAAAAGTCTTGTTTTAACCATTTTTCTACTAAGTCTTGACATGGTACTCCACTGGCCGCCCATTCTCCATTTTTATCATAGGTTTTACTACCTTGAGAAAGGTGTTGTACTGCTAAATCTAATAGTGTATTACTCGGACCTGTATCCCAACCTAAAATACTATTTTTGAAGTCTGGTGATTTTTGACTTTTAATATAAGCGACATTTCCTATTCCACCTAAATTTTGAATGCAGCGACTATATTCAGGGTGGCTCAGTAAATGAATATCTACACAAGGAACTAAAGGCGCACCTTGACCTCCTGCAGCAATATCAGCAGCTCGAAAATTACTAATAGTCGGAATTCCTGTAATGTCAGCAATTACTTCACCACGTCCTAACTGAAGGCTATAACCTAATTGTTGAGATGGTGGACGATGATAAACAGTTTGACCATGAGAACCGATAATTTCTGCTTTTCTATCACTTTTTTGATTAATTGTAAATGCTGCTTGGGCAAATTCTTGGGCAATAGCATCATCAAGTTCTGCCAATTCAGCTATTGACAGAGATGCACCGCCACAAACACTAAGAATTTGCGAGCGTAATTTTTCTGAGTAGGGATAAGTAGTTGCTGCTAGCAGTTCAACTTTTAAATTTGTTTGACCACCAGCAACATCAACCAAAGCTGCATCTATACCATCGACGGAAGTGCCACTAATCAAACCAATAATTTTGGTCATTTCAGTTATCAGTTATCAGTTATCAGTTATCAGTATCTCTTGCAATAAGGAGACTTGAAATCTGGAATATTCTCTTGACCACTATAATTTTCTTCTTACTTTTGAATTTTGAATTTTGAATTTTGACTTTTGACTTAGATTTTTATGCTACATTTTGTGGGTTAAAAGGGAACGCTATTGACCAGAATGTTTCGGTCATTTTTAATTACCAACAATGACAATTACTACTGTGATATTATCCCGACCTCCTCGATCTTTAGCTGCATTTACAAGTTCTTGAGCAATAGGTTCACAATCATCACTAGAACTTAATATCGGGACAATTAGCGTGTCAGATAAATCTTCTGTCAATCCATCACTACAAAGTAATAAGCGATCGCCTGTTTGAATATCAACAGATAAGGTGTCTACTTTACCCATATCTTTCCTACCTAAACATTGAGACAGTACATGACGCCAAGGATGTACTCTAGCTTGCTCGGGAGTTAGAGCATCCTGTCTCACTGCTTGAGCTACCCAAGTTTGGTCTTGTGTAATTTGTTCTAAGTTTTGGTCTCGAAGTCGATAGAAGCGAGAGTCACCTACATTTGCACACCAATGTTCTTGTTCTCTGAATATAACTACTACGCTAGTAGTACCCATATCTGAACGTTCCGGGTTTTCTAGTTGGTCACATAAAATGGCTTCATTAGCTTTGAGAAAAGCATCTTCTAACAACTTTGGTGATTCTATAACATCTTGCCAATGGCTAACAAGATAATTTTTAATTACTTCCGCAGCAATTCTACTAGCTTCTTGGCCACCTGCGTGTCCTCCCATACCATCAGCAACAATAAAAAATCGTCCTTCAGGGTCTATGTAGTAAGAATCTTGATTAACTGAGCGAATACAACCTTTATCAGTAGTGCCTGCGAAATTCAATTTCATAGAATTTAGTTGAACACTTTTTGTCCCATTTTTATGTTTATTATCCACCTAATATATTTAATATCCCAATTTTTATATACTTTACTTTTATTTTAGCACTACAATGTTGCTAATTAATACAGTATATATCTTGCCAGAAAATTACAGCAGATTCGGTGATTAATGTTCTGAAATTGACGGGTTCATTTCAGTTATAAGTTATCAGTACCTCTAGCTGTTTGCGCAGCATGACCTAGGAAAGCATTGGGATTGAAAGTCTGGAATATTCTCTTTTTTATCCCCTTAAAAGGGGAGGTTTTAGACCACAATTTTTCGGTAAATATTTTTTGCTTGTTCTCTATCCTTGGACTCATCATCCCTATTCTCTATTCCCTATTCCCTACTCCCTAAAATCATCAAGATAAGTATTTCATCAAGCAGGAAACTGCTGTATTTTATTGAGAAGTTTTATCTCATCAGGTTAATTCAAACATCTGATTCAAAATAATGGCTGTATGAATCTCGAAAAATGTAAGCATTCAGCGGTCAGCTATCAGCTATCAGTTATCAGCTATGAGTTATTAATATCATGTCCGGATAATTAGTTATAAAAAAACTGTAAGTATTCAGTTCTTAGCTTTTTAATGAATGAAGCAAGCATTTGTTTAACTTATATTACATTTTTAATCAGAGAATGAACCATAAGAACTATTAGTTTGAGTTCAATTCATACAATTCTATAGCGGGAAATGTAGATGTTTCTCAAGAGCTGATAGCTGACTGCTGTTTGCGCAGCATTCCGCAGGAAATGCTGAATGCTTACAAAAAACTTTCTCCTTCAACTCCAGTTCTTCCTGTTCCTTCTTCTTTCTTACCTCCTGACTCCTGAGGACTCCGTAGTTATTTATTTATCACTGTTCAACCGGACATGATATAACTCATTATTTTGACAGGAAGAATTAGTCTCGAATAATAATGAAAAGTTATTAATGAAATTGGTCATCAGCGAATCTTAGTCGTTGCTTGATTCTTTCAAAATTTGTTTGCGTAGCATGACAAACGGAAATGCTAATAGTTGAATGCTTACAGTAAAATCAAGCATTCATTAAGGATATAATTTAGCAAAATTTGTGATTGAGTATCAATAAATTTACCGAAAAATAAACTCACAGCTATTATTCCTAAATTTGCTCTTTGAAGAAGGAGTTAGAATCAATTAGTGGCAGTTCTGAATACCACTAATTGAATACCAGCAAATCATCAAACTTAGTGGGAATATTAAACCCATTTATTTATCTTTAATTTATCAAAATAATTGGGTCGCGCAACCCCACTTTTTAAGGCAAAATGTTTTTGGAGGCTTGCTCAAATCCCCCTTATACCAATTTGATAAATGTTTGCTACATTTTCGCATTGCGGGGGAGTAGGGGAGAAGTAAAGATAAGAATAATTAACAATAACTAGCTAATAATTATTAAAAAAGTTATTCAGTCTGTGTTAATTACTTAATAATTGAAGTACAATTTGCATTCTTTTTTCAAGTTGGTATTACAAAAATAACTTCTGTACGTCGCCAATCCGACGGTTCCCCTATCTGACTTCTGAATTCTGACTCCTGAGGACTGACTCCTGAATTCTTTCTTGATAAATCATGGAATTAATTGTTGAATTCTTGCCAAAGGAATTTCCACAAATTCAGGACGATAAGTAAGTTCATAATCAAGTTCATAGATAACTTTTTCTAAGAGATAAACATCTAAAAGTACCTGTATTTCTTCTTCGGTTTTAGGCAAGAATGAACTTGACATTGTATTGTTGAGGTAAGCTTTTAAAAAAGATATGCTCACCCAGGTATACCAAAATGTAGACCATTGTTCCATGGCAAGTAAATTTTCAGGACGAATTATCCCATTTTTAATTTCTTCCTGGAGAGCAACGTTAGCTGCATAATAAAATGACTCTAACATTATTGCTATATCTCGAAGTAAGGTACGCTTCATGCGACGTTCATTTAAAGGTCGAACACCTTCTCCTTCAAAATTAACAACTACAAAATCTTTGCCTGTAAATAAAACGTTTTCTAAATGATAATCTCCATGGCAACGAGTACGCATTGCGGTAATTTTTCGTTCTACGACAGAACCTAAATGTTTCATAACTTGGTCCTGACGATTAATCACATTTTTTGCTAATTGTTGTTTATCTTGTGAAAATCCTGATAAGTGTTTTTTGAGCTTTAATAAAATTCTTCCTGTCTGATTTCTCATGTACTGATAAACTGACCTTTGATAAAAAGGTGTAAACTGTTCGGGAGCAAAATTTGGATTCTCTAAATCAGAGGCTAGGGCATGATGAATATTTCCTGTAACTTTGCCTAAGTTTTCAGCGAAACTTATATAAGAACCAATCAAATCGGAGACTTCTTCTGTGATTTCAATATTTAAAGCATTATTAACAGTAATCTGAGGAATTTCTAACTCATTTACAGAGGTTTGTTCCACCATTATTCTATCAAAATAATCCCTCAAAATATCAGAAGTATAAGACCAACAATCCATTGCTTCAGGAATAAATTGTTCTAATATACCAATAGTTATTAAGTTAGTTTCTTGTTGGTGATATTCTAGATATCCTGCTATTTGAGCAATATTCTCGGCAATTTCTGAATTTTCAGACCTAGCTTTCTCTGTTAAAAAGTTGCCAACTTCTAAATCTGGATTAATACCAGTTTCTAGTTTTCGCAATAATTTAAGTATTAATGATGTACCGAAATTAATCAGAGTTTTATCATGTCTTTCAGAGGAAATATGAGGATTAATATTCCCTGTAGTTCTCTGCATTATCTCTGCTAATACATCAGTGGATTTTCCTTGAATAACACCACTATTGCCGCGATATTTTTGTTTTTTGTTGATGGCATTCAACGGCAGATTTAGAAAATCTCCGTCTCCTAGCACATCAAATAAAATTCCAGGCTTTTCTTGCTCTTGTATTTGTAAGTCTGCAACAATCTGTTCCCGAGAAATTTTAGGAGTTTTTTCTGTGGGAATTAAATAACTTAAAGGAATCAAATATGTTTCTGTCGGCCCCTCTGTATAATTAAATTCTAAAAATATTAAAGCAGCTTCTTTTTGCCCATAATCAATAGGAACTACCTCTGTAATTTCTGTAGATTGAATCACCTTATTTTTACCTCCAAACCAAGGGAAGCTGCTCAAATAATTAGGTAAAATTGACTCTAATCTACTCTTGATTTCTGCCTGAGAAAATATATCTTTCCAATTACCTGCTACAGTCAAAACAGGAAGTTTACTCAGAGGTTTTGGAGTCTCAATATAAGTTTGTTGTGGTTGTAAAGTAAACCAGTAAAAAGCATAAGGACTTAAACTAAAAAAGTATGGATTCTCTTGAATAGCTGGAAACTTAGTTCGACCAAAAATTTCCACAGGAACCATACCATTAAAAGCTGATAAATCTAACTCTACTATTTGCACGAAACGAGAGAGATTAGCCACTACTAAAATATGCTGACCAGAATATGTACGAGTAAAAGCCAAGACCTTTCTATTTTCCGGATGCAACAATTCAAACGAACCCCGTCCAAAAGCTTGAAAACGTTCCCTCGTAGAAATCAAACGCTTCATCCACCACCACAAAGAATTAGAATTAGCCTGTTGAGCCTCCACATTAATCGTTTCATAATGATACTCAGGGTCAACAATCACAGGAGCATACAACCTTTGGGGATTAGTACGACTAAAACCAGCATTCCGGTCGGCAGTCCATTGCATCGGAGTCCGCACACCATTACGATCGCCCAAATAAATATTGTCTCCCATACCTATTTCATCCCCGTAATATAAAACCGGAGTCCCAGGTAAAGACAACAATAAACTATTCAGCAACTCTATTTGCCGACGGTCATTTCCCAATAGAGGGGATAAACGGCGACGAATACCCAAATTAATTCTAGCCTGTGGGTCTTGAGCATAAGCTTTATACATATAATCTCGGTCTTCATCGCTGACCATTTCCAGAGTCAACTCATCATGGTTACGCAAAAACAAAGCCCATTGACAGTTATTGGGTATGGAAGGAGTTTGTTTGAGAATATCGGAGATTGGAAAATTATCCTCCATCCGCAAAGCCATAAATAAACGAGGCATCAAAGGGAAATGGAAATTCATGTGACATTCATCTCCGGCCCCATAATATTTAGCTGCATCTTCAGGCCATTGGTTAGCCTCTGCTAATAACATTCTATTAGGATATTTGGCATCTATGTGGCCCCGTAATTTTTTGAGAAAGACGTGGGTTCCTGGCAGGTTTTCGCAGTTAGTACCCTCTTCAACACAAAGATAGGGAACTGCATCAAGGCGCATTCCATCAACCCCCATGCTCAACCAAAAATCTGCCAACTCTAAAACAGCATCTTGTACCGCAGGGTTTTCGTAGTTGAGGTCTGGTTGATGATAAAAAAAGCGATGCCAATAGTAAGCTTGAGCCACAGAATCCCATGCCCAGTTAGAATTTTCAAAGTCTTGGAAAATAATCCGAACTTCTGGGAATTTATCAGCACTGTCACTCCAAACATAAAAATCTCTTTCTACACTACCTTTGGGAGCGCGACGTGCTCTTTGGAACCAAGGGTGTTTGTCGGAGGTATGGTTAACTACAAGTTCAATAATGACCCGAATACCTCTGTCATGGGCAGCATCTAGAAGTTGTTGAAAATCTTCTATGTTGCCGTAGATGGAGTTAATACTTCTATAGTCAGCAATGTCATAACCATCATCTCTGAGGGGAGAGGGGAAAAATGGTAAGGTCCAGATTGCTGTTACTCCCAGGTCTTGCAAATAGTCTAATTTTTCTGTAAGTCCCCGGAGGTCTCCAATACCGTCACCGTTACTATCAGCGAAAGCTCGAACTGGTACTTCATAAATTATGGCGTCTTTGAACCAAAGTGGGTCGTTTTTTAGCATGGGGTAAGGCTTTTTCTTTTGTTGAGGATTCCTGGTAATTATAGCTGAAAGGGAGATGGGGAGATGGGGAGGTGGGGTGATAGGGAGATGGGGAGATGGGGAGGTGGGGTGATAGGGAGATGGGGTGATAGGGAGATGGGTGTATTTTCTAATTATTGTGTATAGAGCAATAGTCAGATTTGACAATTAATTTTCTGTGAGTGGAGGAAATTTTAGGTAGAGAGATACGCTCAAATTTTGTCAAAGATTTTTCAGATTATTTTCTTTTACTATCCTGACAGAAACAACAATCTGGGTATTACTGATTAAAGTAAAACTGCAAGAATTTTTGAAATAAAATCAAATTTCTATTTGGTATTATTTCACCTTTCTCAGTTTCCTTGCTTTCTAGGTTTGATGTTCTACTGTTGCGTATGTCGCAATAGTGAAATTTAACAATTATTTTTTCGATTCTTGATTTACTAATAATTTTTCTGTGGCTAGAGGAAATTCCCGGTAGAGAGATAGTCAAATATTTTCTGGCAGTGAAAATCAACTCTCAATTTCCTTGCTCTCTAGGTTTGATGTTCTACTATTGCGTATATCGCAACAGTCAGATTTAACAATTAATTTTTCGATTCTTGATTTACTAGCAATTTTTCTGTGACTAGAGGAAATTCCCGGTAGAGAGATAGTCAAATATTTTCTGGCAGTGAAAATCAACTCTGAGTTACCTTGCTCTCTAGACTTAATTTCTACTGTTGCGTATGTCGCAATAGTGAAATTTGACAATTAATTTTTCGATTCTTGATTTGCTAACAATTTTTCTGTGACTAGAGGAAATTCCGGGTAGAGAGATAGAGTCAAATATTTTCTGGCAGTGAAAATCAACTCTCAATTTCCTTGCAGTCTAGGTTTGATGTTCTACTGTTGCGTATGTCGCAATAGCCATTTTTACAATTAATTTTTCGATTCTTGATTAACTAATAATTTTTCTGTGACTAGAGGAAATTCCGGGTAGAGAGACAGAGTCAAATATTTTCTTAGATGTGGAAATCAACTCTGAGTTTCCTTGCTCTCTAGGTTTGATGTTCTACTATTGCGTATGTCGCAACAGTGAGATTTAACAATTAATTTTTCGATATTTAGTATGACCTCAGTGAAACCTGTTTCTTACTTTCTTGCTGAGAAAATACATTTTTCCAACTTTTAAAATCTTACTTTTGACTTTTGACTTTTGACTTTTGACTTAAGTTGAAACGACAGCCATATTGTTACAATATTTAACAACCTTTATAAAAAAAATCTGAAATTTTATGAATATGGAAACAATATCATCTACTCCTCAACGAGAATATTTGAATTCACATAGTAAGAAATTAGACACATTAGAAATAGAGGCAACACCAGTCACAAATATAGATATGGTTAAGTCTCAAGATTATTCAAAACCAGTAGAAAGTAATGCTCTACGCTATGACCCAGAAGTAATAACAGCTTTCTACAGTAAACGCCCTTTGCCAGTATGGAAAAGGCGCATCAGTGTTTTATGGACTTTTTTATCATTTGCTTTTAGTTTGTGGTTGGACAAAATTACAGGTAATGCCACTAAAAATGAACCAAAACGGGCAATTAGGTTAAGAGAAATTTTGACAAATCTTGGTCCTGCTTTTATTAAGGTGGGACAAGCACTATCTACTCGACCAGATTTAGCTTCTCCCACATATTTAGAAGAGTTGACTAAATTACAAGACCAATTACCCGCTTTTCCTAATGAATTAGCCTATCGTTTTATAGAAGAAGAATTAGGTTTTCGTCCAGAAGAAATTTATGCAGAATTAACACCTAATCCCATTGCTGCAGCTTCTCTTGGACAAGTTTATAAAGGCAAACTTAAAACAGGGGAATTAGTAGCAGTAAAAGTACAACGTCCTGGTTTAGCAGAAAATATTGCTTTAGACATTTATATATTAAGAACACTAGCTATTTGGGCACATAAAAGTATTAAGCGACTCCGCAGTGACTTAGTAGCTATTATGGATGAGTTTGGGAATCGAATATTTGAGGAAATGGACTACACTCAAGAGGGTCGTAATGCGGAAAAATTTAAACAACTCTACGGTCATCTTCCAGATATTTATGTTCCTCAAATTTATTGGCAATATACGGGTCGTCGTGTATTAACAATGGAGTGGATAACGGGAACTAAGCTGACTAATTTGGAAGCTATAAAAGCTAAAAATATTGATGCTAAATATCTGATAGAAGTAGGCGTGCAATGTTCTTTGAGACAGTTATTAGAACATGGTTTTTTTCATGCTGACCCTCATCCTGGTAATTTATTGGCTAGTCCAGAAGGTAAGTTGGTTTATCTAGATTTTGGCATGATGAGTGAGGTTAAACCTTATCAACGATATGGTTTATTAGAGGCAGTTGTACATTTAGTAAATCGTGATTTTGAAGCTTTGGCTCAGGATTATATTAAGCTGGAATTTTTGACTCCTGATACTGATTTAACTCCGATTATTCCTGCTTTAGCTGGTGTGTTTAATAATGCTCTTGGTGCTAGTGTGGCAGAACTTAATTTTAAGAGTATTACAGACCAGTTATCAGCTTTAATGTATGAGTATCCATTTACTGTGCCTGCTTATTATGCTTTGATTATTCGTTCTTTGGTGACTTTGGAAGGTATTGCGATTAATGTCGAGCCTAATTTTAAGGTGTTGAGTAAAGCTTATCCTTATGTGGCTAAACGTTTACTAACTGACCCTGCTCCTGAGTTAAGAACTTCTCTGAAAGATTTACTTTTTAAAGATGGTGATTTTCGTTGGAATAGATTAGAAAATTTATTAAGAAATGCGAGTAATAGTGATGATTATGATATTAGCAAGGTGTTAGACCAAGCTCTAGATTTCTTATTATCTGAACGTGGTGATTTTATTAGGGTGCGTTTAGTTGAAGAGTTGATTAATAGTCTCGACTTAGCATCCAGAAATACTTTTTCTAATATGAGAAATAGAGTGGGTGAATTGTTGGGTATGAAGGAAGAAAAACCGACCAGAATTACATCTACAAATTCTCCAGAAGAAAAAAGAGCAGAGCATATTCAACGTATTTGGCAAATTATTCAAGATACCCCTGGTTTTGATGCTATGCAGTTAGCACAGTTGGTGCCAAGTTTATTAGCTAAACCAGAAATGCAAAAGATGGGGCAAGAAGTTGCAAGTGGTTTGACTCAACGGGCGATCGCTCGTTTAGTTCGTCAAGTATTATTATCTCCAGAGCATTCTAATGGTAATGGTAATGGTCATCAACCAGATACTAAACCTCAACTTTCTTTGCCTGTTCCTAGGTAAGTCGATTAATTATTTAATAATTAATTATTATTAGTTGTTGGTAGGAAAAATTTCTACTGGCAACTAATTTTTTTATAGCGCTACGCGCTAGGGAATAGGGAATAGGGAATAGGAAATATGGAATAGTAAACTGTTAAAGGGTTTTCGGTGCGGAAAAACTCCGCTAACAGGATTTAGAAATGTTAAACACCTTAATTTGATAATTTCGGAAAATTAAATTACACAGAAGTTTTACGCCATCGCTTAAATATGAACGATCTTGTAAATTGCCTAACAAATTTATTACCTTCTGGATTTGATATTGAACATTTACGAGAATCGCTTTTATCTGGGGTAAATTCTTGCTTAATTGGTGAAGTAACTGAAGAAACCTATAGTTATCGTCATTCTATTTTTTCTTCCTCTGCTGGAGTTGAAGAAGTCGCAAATATCATTTTAACGATTATAAAAAGTGCTGATTTGGAAAACAAAACACTAGGAAAAAAGTTAGATGAAGTGCGGGATGTTTTTTCTCAAAATCCCAAATACTTCGTTAATACTGAAATACTAGAACATATAGTAATCCTAAATAGGTTCTGGCAAAATTCCATACTGAAAAAGCTTTGGGAAATCGAATATTTGACCATCTGCAAAAAACTTAAATAGCCACTTAACTACTTTCAAAGAATTGCAAAGATGATCAAACTGTCTGATGAATTTTTTGACTTGTAACCAAATATCTTCAATAGGGTTTTGCTCCGGGGAATTCGGGGTAAATTTTGTACAATTTATCAACCATTCTTCTTCTGGTAAATCTTGATTAATTTTTATCAAATATTCTCGAAATTCTTGATAATTATGATAAGTTGCGGCATCCCAAAATATTGCCAAT
>NZ_JAAHGM010000043.1:0-59580 GCF_010692625.1 Okeania sp. SIO2C2 | reverse complement strand
CACCAATTCACAGAAAAACGGTGATTAGGGAATTAGTCAATGACCAAGGACATGAAGTTATATTTCTCCCTAAATACTCTCCTGATTTAAATGATATAGAGCATGACTTTGGTGCATTAAAGAAGAACAGAATGTACGAAGGAAAAGATAAATCCATTGATGATATTATTCGAGATTATTGTGCTTCTTACTGTCCCAGTCTTATTCAGAATAACTATAATTTTCATTGTTTCCAAACATGATTTTAAAGAGTTGCTCAAATCCCCGTTACAAAAATAACCTCTGACTTCTAACTTCTGACTTCTGACTTTGTTAAAATTCTCCCACAAACTTCAAAATCAATAACTATAATGTCCCAAGCTTTTCTAACTCCAAAAGTAAGTGTAATTATCCCAGTATATAACTGCGAACTTTACATCGCCCAAGCAATAGAAAGTGTATTTAAGCAAACCTATACTAACTATGAAATTATTGTTATAGACGACGGTTCCACAGATAATACCCGTCAAGTATTACAACCATACATGACAAAAATTCGCTATTTTTATCAAGAGAATCAAGGATTATCTGCAACTCGTAACCGTGGCATTAAATTGGCAAAAGGAGAATTAATTGCCCTCCTAGATGCTGACGATTTATTTCTCTCTTATAAACTGACAGAACAAGTTGCTATTTTTGATGCTCAACCAAATATTGGTTTAGTACAAAGTGGGTGGCGAGTTGTGAATGAAAAAGGAGAAAAAATTCAAGATATTGAACCTTGGCATAAATCTCCAGAATTAGATTTAGTAAGTTGGTTAAAATGGAAAACTACTAATCCTAGTGGGATGATGTTTCGTAAAGAATGGTTAGAAAGAGTGGGTGGGTTTAATAAAAAATTACGCAGATTAGAAGATTTTGATATTGTCATTCGATTAGCTTTAGCAGGTTGTAAAGCCACTTGGTTTCCTAAAGTAGCTGTATGTTATCGTCAACATGGCAGTAATATGACGCGAAATTTACTTGCTCAAACAGCAGTAGAAGAAAAAATTTTAGATGAACTTTTTTCTAACACCAATCTTCCTCCAAAAATTCAACAGTTAGAAAAAGAGTTACGTTACGGTTCCCTAATTTGGAATTGCTGGTGTTTATATAAATCTGGCTACTTCGCTGAAATGGCTGATTATTTATATAAATCTTTAAAATTTTCCTCTTTTTCCGTTCTTAAAACTATCTGTAATTGGCTCTATTATTTTCAATATTATGCTGCTCTAGAAAACTATGATTTTCATTCTGTATTTTTGCATCAATTACCAGAATGGCAACAATTAATTACTAAAGTTATCCCTAATGGTTTACCACTGGTTAGTGTTTTAATTTCTACCTACAATAATGCCAATTATATTCTTGAAGCTATTAAAAGTATTCTGATTCAAACTTATACTATTTATGAAATTATTGTTATTGATGATGGTTCTACCGATAATACTTATCAAGTTTTGGAACCCTACCTAAATCAAATCAAATATGTATATCAAGAAAATCAAGGACCATCAAGAGCGCGGAATCATGGCATAGAAATAGCTCAGGGAGAATATATTGCCTTTCTGGATGCCGATGACTTTTTTCTACCCGAAAAATTAGCCGAACAAGTGGGATGTTTTGCAGAAGATTCTACTTTAACTATGGTGCAAAGTGGTTGGAGATTTGTTGATGAAAAAGGTCATACTATTAAAGATGTAAAACCTTGGGAAAATGGTGCAGAATTAGACTTAGAAAATTGGTTGATCTGGCAAGCAACTTTGCCTAGTGCAATGATGTTTAAAAATGAGTGGTTAAAGCTGAATGGAGGATTCGATCCGCGATATATTCCAGAGGATTTAGAAATAGTTTTACGATTAGCTTTAACTGGGGGAAAAGCTACTTGGTTACCGAGAGTTTGTGTCTGTTATCGACAGCATAATAGTAGTGTTTCTGGATTAGAAAACCGACAAAAAATTACTCAAGAATTGGAAAAATTATTAGATTATTTTTTTAGCAAACCTAATTTACCTGCCCCAATACGTCAAATAGAAAATCAAGTTAAATATCGCTCCCTACTTTGGAATTCTTGGCGCTTATATCAGGGGGGTAACTTTTCCGAAATGACTGCTTATTTGCAAAAATCTTTAACTTATACTTCCGCCTCTACTACAGAAGCAATTTCTACTTGGATAGAATTATTTACCAAACTTGCTCGCCAAGAAGGAAATCAATTTAATGCCTATAATTTTAGTCAATTACCAGAGTGGAAAAAATTAATTAGTAATATTTTTAATCCAGTAATACCGAGGGTCAGCGTAATCATTGCAACTTATAATAATGCCCACTATATATTAGAAGCGATCGCCAGCGTTTTTAATCAGACTTATACCTCTTATGAAATAATCGTAATTGATGATGGTTCTACGGATAATACTCGCGAAGTTTTAGAACCTTATTTAGATAAAATTCGTTATGTTTATCAAGAGAATAAAGGAGTATCCCACGCCAGAAATTTAGGTTTAGAAATGGCAGGGGGAGAATTTATTGCTTTTCTGGATGCTGATGACTTTTTTCTACCAGATAAACTGGCAAAACAGGTAGCTATTTTTGATACTCGTCCTTCTCTTGGTATTGTGCATAGTGGGTGGCGTTTAGTAAATGAAAAAGGGGAAAAAATTTCCGATATAGAATTATGGCATAGCTCCCTAGAATTAGATTTAGAAACTTGGGTAATTTGGAAACCTGTAACTATTTCTATGATGTTTCGTCGGAGTTGGATAAAAAGTGCAGGAGGTTTTGATACTCGTTGGCATCATGGAGAAGATATAGATTTAGTATTACGTTTATCTGTAAATGGTTGTGAGGCAGTTTGGTTGCCAAAAGTTACTTATTGTTATCGTCAACATCATCGGAATGCTACTAGAAAATCTACTCACCAAGCTGTTAGTATGATGGCTGTTTTAGATAACTTTTTTAGCAGACCAAATTTATCAACATCTATTCGTAAATTAGAGGAAAAATCTCGTTATTATACTTTGAGTTGGTTAGCATGGCAGGCACATCGAAATGAGAATTTAGTTGAGATGAGTAAATATCTACGACAAGCTGTAAAATATACTCCTTTATCTATGACAGAAACTATTTATCATTGGATTGATAGTTTTAATAGTCTTTATCAACAATATGGTTATGAATTTGATGCTTATGCTTTAACAAATTCGGATGTTTGGCAACAGCTAATGTCAGATATTTTTGTGAAGTAAGAAGGAAAGAGGAAGGAGGAAGAGGGAAGAGGGAAGAGGCAGTAAGATTTAAGAGCAAGAAAAAAACTTAAATTTCCTGTATATATTTACCCTTCGATTTACACAAATGATAAAGTGCAGACATGATATATAGCAACTGCGTTAACGAAGTCAGAAGTCATACCATTTCTCTGTAACAATGCGCTTAATAATTGTTGCTCAGATCTTATTACAACGACTATTATCATCTTGGTAGTCCTGCATGGTAATGGTGAAGATATATATTTTTTAATTTCTCCCACACTCCCCATCCCTCCATCCCCCCATCTCCCCATCAATTTTTCTAAGCGTGACAATAAATTGACCCTGCTTCAAAAGTGGGAGGGTTGTGCGACCCAATTATTTTGATAATTTTATGACTATTTTATCTTTTTTATTTATGAATTTAATATTATGTCTGCTAGTATAGCTTGTGTAAATTCAAGGGTGAATATCTACAGTAAATTTAAGTTCTTTCCAGCTTTTAAACCTTCTTCCTTCTTCATATTGGTAATATGCAATTATTAATATTAGCATCACTAAAATTAGTACCACTTAAATTAGCGTCACTGAAATTAACACCATCGAGATTTGCGCAGCTAAGATTTGCGCGACTGAGATTAGCTCCAATCAGGTTAGCATCTTTGAGATTTGCATGGCTGAGGTTAGCATAACTCAGGTTAACGCCACTAAGATCGATACCATCCAAGTTAACACCCCACAAGTCAGCTCCCATCAAGTTAGCACCACTAAGATTAACATCACTTAGATAGGTATGCCAAAGGTGGGCACGATTAAGGTCACTGCCACTGAGGTTAGCACCCTTGAGATTAGCACCACTAAGATTCACACCACCCAAGTTAGCATTGCTAATATTGGCATTTTCTAGGTTGGCATCCCACAAATCTGCTACTCGTAGACTAGCACCACAGAGATTAGCGTTGCTCAGGTTGGCACGATTGAGATCGACACGATTTAGTTGAGCATTACTGAGGTCATTACCTTGTAAGTTTCTTCCTTCTATTTTGTGATTAACAATGTCCCAAACTATATACCATTTTTGGTCAAGTCTAGTTGTTTCACTGAGTTTTACACCCTTAAGTTCAGCCCAACTAAGATCGACATTTTTCAGGTGAGCATGACTAAGGTCAGCATTGCTAAGATCGACTCCCTTAAGAATAGCACCTGTTAAATTAGCATTACGAAGATTGGCATGACGGAGTTTAGCATTAGTGAGATTAACATTGGTGAGATTAGCTGTACTCAGATCGACTTGGTTCATTTTAGCGCTATTAAGTTGAGCATTGCAGAATTTAGCAGCACTCAGATGAGCATTTGTCAGGTCAGCGTTACTAAGGTTAGCGTTACTAAGGTCAGCAGCACTGAGGTTGGCACTACTGAAGTTGGTATCTCTCAAGTCTGCATCATTGAGGTCAGCAGCAGTAAGGTTGGCACCGCTCATTTCAGCATAGTTGAGTTGAGCTGACATTAGATTAGCTACACTCAAGTTAGCCTTCTCTAAATAAGCTCCAACTAGGTTAGCTCCTTTCAAGTTAGCGTTACAAAGATTGACTTTTCTGAGATTTGAGTGACTGTAGTAGTTGCTATCAATATTTTGTATTTGGCAATAGAGAACATTGCGGTCGCACATCCCAAAATTAGCTCCTTCTAGGTTAGCACTCCGGAGGTTAATATTGCTGAGGTCAACACCTCGAAGATCGGATCGACTGAGGTTGACTCCTTTGAGATGGTTATTTGTAGGTTGTTGGTTAACAATTTGCCAGACCAAATGCCATTTAGAGTCTATTTTTGTCAAATCATTTATTTTTGTTTCTCGGAGGTTAACGTAGTTAAGATTAGCACCACTGAGATTGGTATTACTTAGGTCGGCACCACTGAGATTGGCATTACTGAGGTTAGCATCACTCAAATTTACACCAGTTAAATTAGTATTACTACAGTCAGTATTCTTGAGATTAATACTTATAAGTTTAGCCGCACTAAAGTTACTTCCACTGAGGTTAGAATTACTCAAATTCACTCTTCTAAGTTGAGCGCCACTGAAGTTAGAATTACTCAAATTTACACCTTCAAGGTTGATGCCAATTAGATTAATATTTCTGAAGTCTTTACCAATAGCTTGCTGATTAACTATTTCCCAGATTAATAACCATTTACAATCAAGTTTTGTTTCTTTATTTAATTTAGTACCTCTGAGATTTGTATCTCTAAGTTTACTACCTCTTAAGTCTGCATAACTAAGATTTGCATTAGTTAAGTTAGCATTATTTAGGTTAGCAAGACTTATATCTGCACCACTAAGGTTTACATTAGTGAAATTAGTATTAGTTAGGTTAACACCCCTGAGTTTGGCAAGGCTAAGATTAGCATTTTCAAGATTAGTGTTTTTTAGGTTAGCATCCTTCAGGTTAGCACCTCTTAAGTTAGCTTCTTTGAGGTTAGCATCTCTAAGATTAATACTACTTAGATCGGCATCTTTTAAATAGGCAAAACTGAAATTTATACCTTGTAGGTCTAAACCATTAAGGTTTGCTCCCCTCATGTTAGCTCGGATAAAATTCCGTTTTCCAGTAGTGTATAATTCTAGTAGTTTAGATATATCCCAAGTATATTGGGACAATGCCAATTTAGCTTTAGGTTGTTGTTGTTCTAGGAGTATTGAATATGCGACCCATTGCACTTCTGCTGACCGATCCTGCAAGGCCATAAGTAACAAATCTAGTCCTAAATCTCCGTATTTGAGAGTTTCAGAAACTGCTGCTATTCTCAATTGTACTTCACCATATAGTAAACATTCTTTGACTGCTTCAATGTTATTAAGAATAGGGGTGGTAGATAGGGAAGATGATGTGACTAAGGTAGTATCCAGTGGAGGGATTTGATTCAAGTCGTTACTCATTTTTCTGGGCTTGATATATATATTCAATAACTTTACCTGAAAATAAAAATTTTGACATATTTGGTGAGTAGTTCTTCGAGACTCACTTACTTTCTCTACTTTTGGAATCCTCTCAATAAATATTGATAAATTTATCTAAAATTAAATGGTACAATTATAGTTTTATCTTTAATAAATTTGACTTTAGCAGTATAGTTTTATTTTAAGAGTATTTGATTTTGACAAATTGGAGAGAATTTCATTATTTTTCAATTAACTATTTAAGTATTTAATGAAGTTCTAAATAATTGATGCTAAACAAGATTAGTAGATAGAGTACAATGTAAATTATGGGTAAGCATTTCCTGCGGACTGCTGCGCAAACAGCTATTAGCGGTCAGCGCTTCCCTACGGGATGCTACGCAAACAGCAATGAAAATGAACCTAAATAGCTCAAGTTAGCTGATGCCTTTGCTTTTTCCCAGACTTTTAATTCTTGCTCAAACTCAATCCTAGTCCCTACTCCAAATGCAATAAACTAGGAACGCTGAGAGCTCAGAGCTGAGAGCTAACACCTGAATGCTGACAATTATGGAATGGATTCAATTACTGTATTTTATCTAAGTAAAACAGTAAAAATAATATAAGTTACAAAAAAAAAGAGGAGAAATAATATAATATTGGTTATACATTTATTCTTTTTGAATTTAATTGATAGTTAAGTAAAATATTTACCAGTTAGGATAATTAAAAATATGATAACTAAAATTTTACCTCTAGTAAAAGACTCAAAAAAATTAGAAAATCGCCTCAAAGAAATTCCCCAAACTCCGGGAGTTTATTTAATGCACGATGGTAGCGATCGCCTTCTTTATATTGGTAAATCAAAAAAGCTGATAAATCGAGTCCGCTCCTATTTTCGAGAAAGCAAAAACCACAGTCATCGTATTAATTTAATGGTCCAACAAATAGTAGAAATTGAATTTATTGTCACAGATACAGAAGCAGAAGCTTTAGCATTAGAAGCTAATCTTGTTAAACAGCATCAACCATATTTTAATGTCTTACTCAAAGATGACAAAAAATATCCATATTTATGTATAACTTGGTCAGAAGATTATCCTAGAGTTTTTATTACTAGAAAACGACGATTAGGTAAACCTCAAGACCGTTATTACGGTCCTTATGTAGATACCAGACTTTTAAGAAATACCTTACATTTAGTCAAACAAATTTTTCCTCTACGCCAACGACCAAAACCTTTATTTAAAGACCGCCCTTGTCTAAACTATGATATTGGTCGCTGCCCGGGAGTTTGTCAGGCATTAATAACACCAGATGAATATCATAAAATTGTGCAAAAAGTCGCAATGGTTTTTCAAGGCAGAACAGGAGAATTAATTGATATATTGAATACTCAAATGGCAAAAGAAGCAGAAGCTTTAAATTTTGAAAAAGCCGCAGCTATTCGCGACCAAATTAGAGGTTTAGATTCTCTAAATGCCGATCAAAAAGTTTCTTTGCCAGACGATAGAATTTCCAGAGATGCAATTGCCTTAGCTAGCAATGATAAATTTGCTTGCGTTCAATTATTCCAAATTCGAGCAGGTAAATTAGTCGGTAGATTAGGATTTATTGCTGAAAAACCTAATTTAGTAACTGGAGAAAATAGGGAATTAGGAGCAATTTTACAGCGGGTTTTAGAATCACATTATCAAACAGTAGAATCTGTAGAAATTCCCGTAGAAATTATTGTGCAATATGAGTTACTAGAAAGTGAATTTTTGACAAGTTGGTTAACAGAAAAGAAAGGTAAAAAAGTAGAGATTTTCGTACCTCAACGCCAGGGAAAAGCAGAATTAATAGAAATGGTAAAAAAGAACGCTGAATATGAGTTAGCACGGTTAAATAAAATGAGCGATCGCAACACTGCAGCAATGACAGACTTAGCAGAAATATTAGATATGCCAGAATTACCCCACCATATTGAAGGTTATGATATTTCTCACATTCAAGGTTCAGATGCGGTGGCATCGCGGGTCGTTTTTATTGACGGTTTGCCAGCAAAACAACATTATCGACACTACAAAATTCAAAACCCAGAAGTGCAGTCTGGTCATTCTGATGATTTTGCTAGTATGGCAGAAGTAATTCAAAGACGGTTTCGCAATTATGAAAAACAACCAACTACAGAGAAACCAGACTTAATAATGATAGACGGTGGAAAAGGGCAACTTTCAGCAGTGATGACAGTGATGCAAGAAATGGAACTATTAGAGGAAGTGCGGGTAGTGAGTTTGGCAAAGCAACGAGAGGAGATTTTTTTACCAGGGGAGTCGCTACCATTAACAACTAATGCGGAACAACCAGGGGTACAGTTATTGCGGAGATTGAGAGATGAAGCGCATCGGTTTGCCGTGAGTTTCCATAGAAATAAAAGAAGTCAAAGAATGAAGCGATCGCGCCTAGATGAGATTCCTGGTTTGGGACATCATCGGCAAAAATTGTTATTGGGACATTTTCATTCTGTTGATTATATTCGTATGGCAACAGTGCAGCAGTTGGCAGAGGTATCGGGAGTCGGACCAAAGTTGGCGCAGCAAATTTATGATTATTTTCATCCTTCTTAGAATCAGGAGTCAGGAGTCAGGAGTCAGGAGTCAGGAGAAATGGGAATGAGCGAGGAGGTAGGATTAATATCATGTCCGGTTGAATACTTATAATTAAGATAGTAGGGGAGCGGGGGAGCGGGGGAGTAGGGGAGTAGGGGAGCGGGGGAGTAGGGAAAACAGAAAGATTTACTGTTGAAGCATTCATTATAACTTTTTTCATCACGTTCTTATCCGGACATGATATAAGAATTGTCAATTTGGGATTTTTCTGCCCAACAAAGCCGCCTAAAATACTAATTGAAGAGCTGAAAACCAGGTACTTTTTTCGACCCCAAAAAGGCACTTGTCTTTATATGTCAATGCTTTTAGATTAGATCAGTAATATCATGTTCCCCCTCCGGGGGAGCTACGCTAACGGATAATCAGTTATAAATAAAATTTCAGAACTGACAATACCGAATAAATACTGAAATTATCTTGAAATACTGAAATTATCTTGGTTTTTCTCCTTTCTTCCCCTCCTGGGAGGGGTTAGGGGTGGGTTGACTCCTGACTCCTGACTCCTCCGTCATTTATTTATAAGTATTCAACCGAGCATTATATAAGAGCTAATTCTTAAGCTGTCCACAATTTTGATTTGCTGGAACAGCTTCTGCTATTTTTTTCGGGTTGGATAAATTTAGACTGGTCATAAGTTGAATAAAATCAAGGCGATCGCGACTTACAAAACGCTGGTTAAACCGTTTTTCTTCGCCAATGGTTGAAACAGTCTGACCTTTGTAGTCGTGACCTGGATAAACCAAAGTATCATCAGCAAGAGTAAATAACTGTTGAGTAACTACATCATATAACACCCCTGCATCTCCTCCTTGAAAGTCTGTACGACCGCACCCTCTAATCAACAGAGAGTCTCCTGTCAATAAATATTTTTTATTTACTAAATAAGCAAGATGACTATCCGTATGACCAGGAGTAGCGATCGCCTGAATCTGAATTTCTCCCACTGCCAATATTTCTTTGTCTTCGAGAAAGCGATCGGCACAAGTTACTTGAGCATTTTTCGGTACAACACCTAAGCATCCTGTTGCAGTCTTTAGTTTACCAGTTCCTGTAATATGGTCAGCATGAATATGGGTTTCCAGACAATAGCGTAGTTGCAATTCTAATTCTGTTAATAATTTCAAGTCTCGTTCCACCTGTTCAAGCACTGGATCGACCAAAACAGCAGTTTTAGTTGCCTGGTCAGCAAACAGATAAGTATAGGTACTTGTTGTTGGATCAAATAGTTGTCTAAATAACATTTTCTGATCTTATAGCTAGTTTTTTCTAGGCGTTTGGTCAGCAAACCGATTCTACTAATTATACCATTTTGAAAAAAGAATGTTACGAATAATAAGCTCCATCACGCATACTTTATATGAAAGTATATTTGACGAAAAAGATAACTTACAACATCAAAAATGGTATTAAATCTATTCCCATACGACTCCTGAATTCTGTTTGCGGAGCATTCGGTAGGAAATTCTGAATTCTAAGAGATACCCTAGCTATTTGTAGCAAAAATTTATCAATTTGGTATTAAATATAGCAGTGCAAGGAAAAGGCGCGGATATATCAAAAACTTAAAACTCAAACAGCGCCAGATTTTTCCTTCTTCCTTCTTCCCTCTTCCTTCTTCCTTTCTTCCATACCATTAGACATCTGTTCAACAATTAATAATTAATAATGAATAATTAATAATTACCTCTCCTTGAAAAGAAGAGGATTGACTAATCATGAAAATTTTAAAAATTTTTATTTATTATCCCCTTAAAAGGGGAGGCTTTAAACCAAAAATTTTCGGTAAAAATAAAAAATAAAATCAATTATCACACTAGATGTATCAATTCTTTCTCCCTACTGCCTACTCCCTACTCCCTACTCCCTCTTTTCTGGAGATGTCTATTAATTTTGAGATTTTCACCCATGACAAATCTATTCAAAAATCACTCCTGTTAAGTTAACATCCTCAAGATTAGCATCAGTTAAATCTGCATTAGCCAAATTACAAATTTCTAAATTTGCTCCTTGTAAATTCGCTTTTTTAAAAGAAGTATTACTTAAATTTAAACCAGAAAAATTAGCATTTTTTAAATTCGCTCCGTCAAATATTACTCCAGTTAAATTAATCAACTTAATCTGACTAAAATTTACCCCTGATAAATCCGTATTTGTAAAATTAGCACCTTGAAAATTTACTTCTTCTGTAAGTTGCTCCATAATAGCACTATCAAAAAAATTATCTAAACCTGTTGCACCTGAAAAATTTGCCCCGCTAAAATTTGCCCCATTCATTTCACCTAAAGTAAAATGTGCTTCCTGAAAATTTGCCCCTCTACAATTAGCATTTCTAAAATGTGAATCCTCATGGCAAAAAGAAGCTCCACTAAAATTAGTATTAATACACACAGCATCATTAAAATAACCCGTAATAAAACAAGTCTCACTTAAATCTCCACCTATCAAACAATCACCTGCTAAAAAAGCGTGTTCAGAACCACTTAAATTAGCATTTTTGAGATTAGCATTAGTAAAATTAAATTGATATAAACCAGAATTACTAAAATTAGCACCTTCAAGATTAGCTCCAGTTAAATTGACCCGTGAATCATCATCATGGGAGTCGTTAACGAAGTCAGAAGTCAGAAGTTGTTTTTGTAACGGGTTCATAAACCTTATCCAAACTTTCATCTTGATAACCAAGAGAAGCCTTTTTTATAGACATAATTTCATTTTTTTTCTCCATATTCTCCTATATGCTTTTCAACCTCTTGATGAATGTTTTTACAGCAAATGCCACTTCTCAACTATTAGCAATACCGATGCAATTCTAACATAAATAATGACAATTAGAGTTAAGATAAAGTCTCATTAATTAGCCAAGGGTAAAAATGTTCTTATCTTGAGAGAGAATATTTTTTCCGTTTGTCATGGGGAGCAAACAAATTTCCTTTTGTTCCCTACTCCCTACTCCCTAAATTTTTCCGAAGTGGTTATTTAAAGAGACATGATATAAGACTCTAACTACTATCAAAAAAATCAATAATATCGTATGATAACAATAGTATCAAAAGTAAGTAATATATTGGATAACAGAATGAAAATTGCAATTATCGGTTGTGGTTATGTAGGCACTAAAGTTGCTAAACTGTGGAGTCAAAACGGTCATCAAGTAACAGTGACTACTACTACTCCAGAAAAAGTTTCAGAACTAAAAAATATAACCTCACAAGTAGTAGTAATGAAAGGCAATGACCCCCAAGCGATGCAGGATGTATTGCAAAACCAAGACATGGTATTGTTGAGTGTCGGTTTTCGCTCTCATGTTGGCATGGAGTACAAACAAACCTATTTAGAAACTGCCCAAACTCTAGTTGCCACCTTGAAAAAAACTCCCAATATACAGCAAATAATTTACACAGGTAGTTACTCAGTTTATGGTGACAAAAATGGTGAGTGGGTAGATGAAAATTCCCCCGTTACCCCCGCTAGTGAAAATGGTAATATTCTCCATCAAACAGAACAGGTATTATTATCTGCATCCACTCCCCAACAACGAGTGTGTATTCTCCGTTTAGGAGGTATTTACGGTCCCGGTAGAGAGCTAATAAAAATTTTTAGTAGGTGGGCAGGCAAAACTCGCCCTGGTACTGGTGATGATGTGACTAACTGGATTCATTTAGATGATATCGTCGGTGCTGTAGAGTTTGCTAGAGAGAGACAGTTGCAGGGTATTTACAATTTAGTTCATGATGTACCAATGAAAGGTAAAGAATTACTTGATAGTTTACATAAATATCAAGGTTTAGAAAAAGTTTCCTGGGATGGTTCCCCCTCATCCATGCGACCTTTTAATGCCAGAGTATCAAATAAAAAATTGAGGGATGAAGGTTTTAAGTTAGTTCATCCAACAATTGTGTTTTAGGCGTTGGTAAAGCGCGTGTATGATATTAATCTTAATTCTTTAGGAGTCAGGAGTCAGGAGTCAGGAGTCAGGAGGGAAGAAAGAAGAAGAAACAGGAGTACAGGGAGAAAGTTTTTTTGCCATGTAGAGGGAACGGAGTTCTATCGCGCTCTTATCCTGACATAATATCATACCTCTTTTCACCAACGCAGTGTTTTAATAAGGGAGGACTCAGAAGTCAGGAGTCCAGTAGTGGCGTGACACAGCTAAAATGCTGGATTATATCAAATCCGTTTAATTCGGTATAAAAAAATGTTCCATCTTCAACCATTACCAAATATTTCTCCTACTCCCCTACTCCCCCACTCCCCTACTCCCCTACTCCCCTACTCCCCTACTCCCCTACTCCCAAACCCTTAGCTGTTACCTAATTCTTGAGACCTTTCTTTTGCCGCCATCACTGCTTCAATTAAAGCAGAACGAAAACCCAAACTTTCTAATTCTGCAATTCCGGCAATAGTTGTTCCTCCAGGACTTGTTACCCGGTCTTTCAACTGTGCTGGGTGCATTCCCGACTCCTGTAACATAACTGCCGTACCTAAAACTGTTTGTAATGCTAACTGATAAGCGATCGCTCTAGGCAAACCAGCACAAACTCCCCCATCTGTCAAGGACTCAATTAAAATTGCCACATAACCAGGTCCGGAACCAGATAAACCCGTAACTGCATCCATTAAAGTTTCTGGAACTTCCACTACCTGTCCTACTGACCGTAAAATGCGAGTAGCTAACTCCCGATGTTCCGGTTGAATATGCTTACCAGGAGCGATCGCGCTCATTCCTGCACCTACCGTTGCTGGAGCATTAGGCATGACTCTTACCATAGGTCGCGATGGGAAAGCTGCTTCCAACTTTTGCAGAGGTACACCTGCCATAATTGAAATTACTAATATAGTCTTACCACCAACTTGCCAGTCTGCCAATTCCGATGCTATAGTATCGAATATTTGAGGTTTAACCGCCAGTAACAAAGCTTCCGTTGTAGTAGTCACCACCAAACGATTATCAGTAGTTACCTCTACGCCATATTCCCGTGCTAAAAAATCCCGCCTTTGTTGCTGCGGGTCACTAACTAAAATTTCTGAGGGTTGATAAATTTTTTGTTCCAGCAGTCGGGATAATAAAGCTTCACCCATTACCCCACCACCAATTAAACCAAACTTTGCAGTTGTCATTTTTCGCGTTGCTGAATAGCGTGTATGATATTAGTCTTAACTACTTAGGATTCAGGAGGAACGAGTCAGGAGGGAAGAAAGAGGAATAGAAGAAGAAAGTTTTTTGGTCGCGGAGCGCGGAAAGGAGTTCTATCGCACTCCGATAGGGATATTATATCATACCTCAAATCACCAACCCCTTATTTTTCAACTAAAATGTATGAATAGGGAATTGATCATGGGTTCCTATACCGTTTCACGGAAGTTAGAAGTCAGCACGGGCGAATGGCCATTCGCCCGTATAGAAGGCGCGAAGTAAAAGTTGATAGACTTAAAGTATTAACTACACAGTAATTTCAGCCTATTATTCCACATCATCAGTTGCTGACTATTTGTGACATCCTTAGAGTGAATTGGTATTAGATAGATATATATAATTAGCGCTAATTATATTTGTTTGTGACCCCATACCCAAAATTCCTCAGCTATTATTGCATCATTTGAATTTGATCTGGTTGCCAAACTTGAGACCCAGAAGTTCCCACACGAGGGCGTGTTTGAGTCTGAGGCATCTCGTTGATTACACCTGCTTGAGTTCTGACTTGTACGCAGCTTGGTGTAAACAGAAAAATACTTTCTCCGATACGTTCCTGATGACCATCCAGAGCATAAGTACCACCTGCTACAAAGTCCACTGCCCTTTGAGCTTGGTCTGGGTCCATAATAGTCAAATTTAAAACCACGGACTTGCGCTCCCGTAGAGCACGAATTGCTTGAGGCATTTCTTCAAAAGTTCGTGGTTCCATAACCACAACTTCTGACATTCCATTTAAAGCGCCAGGCATTCCAATTACATTGTTCATAACCGATCCCATTCCAGATTCTGATTTAACAGCTCCAGTAATACCTGTGCTGCTTGTCGTTGTTGTCGCAGTAGTGGCCCTATTTCTTAATCGGCGACTATTGCGATTTTCCTCTTCTGCTACTGCTACAGCATCAGGAGGTTGTTGTTGTGGAGGATAAACACTTTGATATTGTTCTCCTTCCACTTCATCGTAATCATATTCGTACTCAACTTGTTCGTTGAGTCCCACAAAATCTTTTAGTTTGGAAAAAATACTATTCACCATTAAATTACTCCTTCGCTACTGTCAAATTCGGACTATTGTCCCAAGGTAGCTTAATCGTGGGTAGTTTACTACTATTTTTACTTTTTCATCCCTTGCCTAAAGGCGAGGAGCTTTCAACCTTCTTGTGTATAATCCTCCTCTCACCAAATAGAATTCTACCTAGTCTGACCATAGTTGTACCAGCAGTTATGGCTAAATTATAATCTTCTGACATTCCCATTGAAAGTTCCTGGATATTTAGATTAGACAAATTTTTTTTGCTAATTTCCTGGGCTAACTCCTGAGTTTTCTCAAATACTGATAAGGTTTGCCCATGGTCTAATCCTTGGGGTGGAATAGTCATTAGACCCTTAATTTTAAGATTTTGACATTGATTTAACTGTGATAAGTCAGTAATTAATTCTGGTATACTCCACCCATACTTATTAGGGTCGGGTAAAATTTTGACTTGCAGGCAAATATTAGGACTACAAGATAACTCTTCTGCTAAACGGTCAAGGCGTTTGGCCAGTTTTAAATTATCTACAGAATGAATCCATTGAAACTGCTGTAAGGCTTTTGCTGCTTTATTCCCTTGCAAGTGGCCAATCATATGCCAGGTAATATTTGGTAAATCTCGTAGTTGGCCTTGCTTTTCTTCTGCTTCTTGAACTTTATTTTCTCCAAAATCTCTTATTCCTGCTGCATAAGCAGTACGAATAGCATCAACTGATACCTGTTTAGTTACAGCAATTAGGCGTATTGATGCAGGTAAGTTAGAGCGGATTTTAATAATACGTTCAGTAATAGACTCAACCATTTTATCTTGAGATTTGAGAATTTCTTATTATCTTTTCTGTGGGGGCTTAATACCCCACCGTCAACGGGGGTGCTTAAAATTGCTTGGGATGATAAGACACGCAGGTGGGCGGTCGTTGACTATACCCATGCAATTTTCCCTTCTGCCTTCTGCCTTCTGCCTTCTGCCTTCTTCAAGATTAGGCTGGACAATGTAGTTAATTTTACTTTACTTGAGTAGAAGCAGAGAACAGTTTAATTATTGAAAAGTATTTTTGTGAACTGCCTGAAGTTTTTGGTACTCAGTTGCTTGACCATTTCGACGCAGTTGGCGGAGGCGAATTTCCACCATTAAACGTGCGTCTGAACGACCTAAAGGTTCAAATTTAATACCTCCTATTCCATTTGTCACTAAAAAAAATAAGCGTTGAGCATAGAGGGTAGTAAATAATTCTTGGTTATCCTCAACTAAGCACACTCTGTATAAGAGGCCAAAGTTAGGATGGTTCATGTAAGTTTCGTTGGTCATTTAGGCTTAAAAATCAGCAGATAATGACAGGATTTTTAAATAACTTAGTGGCCTTTGTCAATTGAAAGCCTCTAATTTTTTAGATTTTAGATTTTACAGCTTAACAGATAAATTTAGGTTTTTGTTTTTTTCTGTAAATTATTAAATGCTCTTAGAAGTAAATAGACCCAGAAAATATATTTTCTGCAATGATAATTATTTGATATTCAACTCAAATATCAATCTATAATTTTTGTCTTAAAAATTATCAACAAAATCAATCAGTGACTAGGTATCCCACAGCACTTTTTGAAATTTTTTTACTTTGAACATATTAACCATACCAGATAAATAATTATCTATAAGAATATATAATTTTGTTTTAATTTTGTCCTCCCCAAACTAACCTAACCCACCAGAATAACACTAAGGTAACCAATACTAACCAGTCCAATACCTTTAACTGTAGATCGTGCCATTGTACTTTATGTCGATTGGGAGTTGTAAAACCTCGCACTTTCATTGCACTGGCAATTTGATCTGCTCGTAATAGCAAATTTTCTAATAGTCTTTCTGCTACTATTAACCATACCTGAGAAGCTTGTCGCAGTCCTAGTTTTTTCCAGTTAATTGCTCTAGTTCTAACTGAACGAACTAAATTCTGTATCTCCTCTAAAACTAGGGGAATAAATCTTAAAGATAACGTTAAAGTTAAACTTATTTCTGTTACAGGTAAATTGAATTTATTCAAAGGTTGCATTAAGTCTTCTATACCTGCTGTAATTTCTTCTGACCCTGTGGTTAAAAGATATAAGTTCGTGCTATAAATAACAGTGAATAATAAGGTGGCAATCCTAATACCTAAATCTACTGAACGACGAGTTATAGTCAGATTTATAATCAGTATTCTTCGTTGAAAAATGACGTACTTATAAGAGGTAGGTTGAGGTAATTCTGTTATTTTTTGCTGTTGTGTTTCAGAAGTTGATTCAGTTGAAGTTTCTGTTTTTATTAATCCCAAAAAATTTGAAAAATTTCTCGCTTCTGGTACTGGTGGTAAATTAGTAGTTTGTTCAGCAAAGGTTAATTCATCTTTTGGTAAACGGGGTTGATAGTTAATTGAAAGTCCATCAGGAGCAATAGCTGCGCTCATTACAAAAACCAAAGAACATAATGTGAGCAACCAACCCATTTGTCGTTTCCAAACTCGTAAAGGAATTGAGGCACTAAATGTTAATACAATTAACATAGCTACTAATATTAAACGCCAGATGGAACTACTCAAAACTGGGCTAACCAGAAAGCTCATTAGCCAGATTAATTTAACTCTAGGGTCGAGTTTATGTAGCCATGTTATGGGTTTTTCTAAGTATAGTCCTAAAGGAAGCGATCGTAGTAAATCCATTTTTACTTTGGTTGTAAGTTTTAGGTTTTAGGTCCTAGGTTTTATAGCAGGGAACAGGGAACAGAAATTCGTAACAAACATTTATCGAACTGGTATAAAATTATTTAGCCAATAAAAAAACTGCCAACCAAATATATTAATATTTAACTTTGACAAAAAAATTCTGCATCTTCTCGCCTTCCTATTCCAGGAATTACTGTTAAAATAGTTCTTTTGGAAGAGGCTTAACTAATAACTGAATTGAAAATTATAGCAGTCTAAACAAAGGTTAGGACATACAGCGTTTTTCTTTGTTATGAGGTACACCCGCGCGGGCAAGATGCCTAAACGCAGGCAAGATGCCCACGCTACATGATTTTCACGATTTATCCTGTACATCATTTGCCCGAAATCTGCTGTATCAAAAGCTTAAAACTTAGACAAAGCAAGCTTTTCCTTCTTCCTTCTTCCTTCTTCCTTCTTTCTTCTTCCTTCTTTCTATTCCTAAACACGAGTTGCTCTATTAACAGTATTATGCTCTACTTCCCTAGCTTTTTTGCCACGCCAAAGTAATCTTATAGGTGTTCCTGTAAATCCTAGATGTTGACGAAACTGACTTTGTATATAACGACGATAATTATCAGGAAAACGCTTGGGATCGTTCACAAATAAAGCAATTGTAGGTGGTTTACTTGTCACTTGAGTTCCATAATAAATTTTTCCTTGACGACCCTGACGAGTTGTTGGAGGAGAGTTCCAACTAACAGCTTCCTCTAAAACTTCATTAATAACTGAAGTTGTTACCCGACGTTGATATTCATTAGCGGCATTATCTATTAAATCTAGAATTTTCTCTACTCTTTTTCCTGTAGATGCACTAATAAAAATCATCTCTGCCCATTCCATAAAATATAGTCGCGATCTTACTTCTTGTTCATAAGTATAAATAGTATAGGCATCCTTTTCCACAGCATCCCATTTATTCACCACAATAACGCAAGCTCTACCCTCCTCAATAATCCGATCTGCCAATTTTTGGTCTTGCTCTGTTACCCCATCTAAAGCATCAATTACAAACAGAACAACTTCAGTACGACGAATAGCTTTAAAAGCTCTATTAATACCAAAAAATTCTGCACCATATTCCACATTTTTCTTTTTTCTAATACCAGCAGTATCAATCAAACGATAGATTTTTCCATTACGTTCTACTACAGTATCAATAGCATCTCTTGTCGTACCAGAAATAGGACTAACAATTGCCCTATTTTCCCCAAGAAATGCGTTTAATAAACTAGATTTACCCACATTAGGACGACCAACAATTGCTACTCTAACCTCATTTGTTTCTGGAATTTCTGTAATAGGTGGTAAATGGGTAATTAACTCATCCAATAATTCTCCAGTGCCATTGCCATGAATGCCAGAAATGGGATAAGGTTCTCCTAAACCCAATTCCCAAAACATCGCAGCTTGGGTTAATCCTTCTGTCAGAGATTCGCACTTATTAACCGCTAGGAGGGTAGGGACAGGTTGTTGACGAAGCCATCTAGCTATTTCTTCATCTCCTCCAGTCAGACCAACTTGTCCATCTACTACAAGAATAGCAACACTTGCTTCTGCGAGAGCGGCCATAGCTTGTTCGCGAATTAACGGTAAAAATTCTGTATTATCATCAAATATCAAGCCTCCTGTATCTACAACTTGAAATTCTCGGTCTCGCCAATATGCGTTACGGTAAGTACGATCGCGAGTTATTCCTGGTTCGTCATGGACAATTGCATCTTGATTTTCGGCCAAGCGATTTACTATTGTGGACTTTCCCACATTTGGTCTGCCAATAATAGCTACTATAGGTAAGGACATACTTAATTTTAATTAGTTTAGCTAAATATAACAATATGATTTTAGTTGTGAGATATTGAAGACTTTTAGGCAATAGGCAACAGGCAACAGGCAACAGGGAAGAAGAAAAAAACGAATATATATGAATAAGATAACTGCCATATTCTATGCTTTAAAGGAACACCTCAATTCTCACATCTGATTTCTGATTGCTATATAAATTCTTCAAACTTTTATTGTAGCAAGAATTTTGTTGAAGCAAGTTTTATATCATTTCTGTTTAATAAGACATCTCCAGAAAAGAGGGAATAGGGAATAGGGAATAGGTATGGAGGGGGAAATAACTGATAATTCCTGTACGATAATTGATTTTATTTTTGATTTTTACCAGATGTCTATATAGATAGTGGTGAAAAAAATTATCTTCTCACTTCAAGGGTAAATCTCTTTTCCTTCTTCCTTCTTCAATTGATTTTATTTTTGATTTTTACCAGATGTCTATTAGTGGTGAAAAAAAATTATCTTCTCACTTCAAGGGCAAATCTCTTTTCCTTCTTCCTTCTTACTTCTTCCTTCTTGTTTCTTACTTCTAATGAATACACCAAGTCATGCCATTATTAATCTAGTTCTTCTTGCTAAACCACAATTACCACAAGCTAATCTTGCAATTGTAATAGGTGGAATTTTACCAGATATTCCAATCTTTATTTTCTACTTTTGGGCAAAATTTATTGTCCGATTACCAGAAGCAAAAATTTGGTCAGATGCCTATTATCAACCATTAATACAAAATCTTGTTGCTACTTTTCATTCTATTCCTTTAGCGATAATTTTATTACTAACTTCTTACTATTTTGGCTGGGAAATTATGCAAGTTATTTGTATTAGTTTGGTGCTTCATTCTCTGTGTGATTTACCAGTACATAATAATGATGCTCATAGACATTTTTTCCCTTTAAGTAATTATCGATTTATTAGCCCTATTTCTTATTGGGACCCGAAACATTATGGAGCAATTGTTGCCTTGATAGAAATTTTACTGGTGTTATTAGCAACTTTGTGGATATTTCCTAGCATTAATTCTGCAATCGGAAAAGTATTGATAGTTCTAGTTAATATTTTTTATTGTAGTAGTTATATTTATTTTTATAGCTGAAGGAAGAAGGAAAAAGGAAGAGAGAAGAAGTGAAAAAGGAAAAATCTGGCTTTGTCTGAGTTTTAAACTTTTGATATGTCCGCGCCCTTTCCTTCCACTGCTATATCTTCGTTCTTAAAATTTTCACCTCAAACCTACCACCTCAAACCTACTACTTACCACCTATTATCTACCACCTAAAACCTTCTTAAAATTAATTAGGGCTTGCTGATTAAATCTAAAAGCATTGACATATAAAGACAAGTGGCTTTTTGGGGCCTTTAAAAAGTGGCTGGTATCACGTCTAAAACACTCATGCATGGAGCGTATTTTAGGCGCATAGTTGGGCAGAAAAATCATTCTTACAATTGCTCCTATCTCCTCGCTTATTCCTATTTCTCCTGTCTCCTGTCTCCTGTCTCCTGTCTCCTACAAAGAGCAAAAAGACTTTCCATGCACAAACCCTAATTAAGAACGCCGAATATTAAAACAACACCACTCTCCTCGTTTCCAAAGAGTGGCCACAACCCAACCATTTTCTTCCAAAGTATCAGCAATTGATTTAGCTTGTTCTAGTAAAATTCCACTAAGAACCCCCCAAGTTGTAGGTTTAGCGATCGCTTCCAGACGTGGAATTATATCAATAATTACTTCAGCTAAAATATTACAAACTATACCATCTACCGGACCAGAAGCTAACTTAATTAAATGCTCAATATCCCCATGTTCAACAATTAATTTTTCAGCCGTTATATCATTTAATTTCCGATTACCAATAGTGGATCTAATTGCTAGTGGGTCAATATCAACTGCATATATCTGGCGTACTCCTAATAATGCTGCCCCAATGGACAAAATACCACTACCACAACCAATATCAGCAATAATAGCTTCTGGATTAGGTTCCAACCCCAAACGCATTTCCAATGACTCCAAACATAACTCCGTAGTAGGATGAGTTCCTGTACCAAAAGCCGCTCCTGGGTCTAAACGAAGGATAATTCTATCTAAATTTTCTGGTAAATCTAGCCAAGCAGGATGAATTAGAAAGTAATCGCCAATTTCTTGAGGTTGCCAATATTGTTTCCAACTACTTGCCCAGTCTTCTTCCTCAATTAAATCCCAATTCACTACTGGAGTTGGTAGATTCATACATAGGGCATCCTGACGTAAGTGTACGGCCAAAGCTGACAAGTCCAACATTTGAGCTTGTTCTTCTGGTATATAGGCCCAGATCAAGCACTGATTCTCTTGGACTTGACTCGCAGTACCTCGGCAACCAAAAGTATCTAGACGCCAAGCAATGACTTCCTCGAGACTTGGGTGACACAATACTCTAATTTCCCACCAGTTATATGCCATAAAAATTTCAGCTTTTCTACATTGTTATAGCGCTACGCGCTAGGGAATAGGGAACAGGGAACAGGGAACAGGGAATAGCGAACTGTAAAAGGGTTTTCGGTGCAGAAACGCTCCACCAACAGGATTGAAAAATGTCCTAACCAATTCTTATAGTGCTACGTATTCTAGATTTGTTAGTTGATGATTGTAGTGGACTGACACGCCTAAAATGGTGAATAGTAGGGGCGGGTTCCGCGTTAAGTTAATGGTGTCACCCACGACTGGGTAAACCCGCCCCCGCCCCAATAATCTTGTGAAAGGTATTTAACAATCAGTCGTAACGCACTATCTTAGCTGTGTCAGTCCACTACAATAACTTGTTGACTATTTGACCTATTTAAAGAGCAACTGTATAAGCATCCTTAATTCCTGGTTCTTTGATAATTTCAGTTAATATTCCTTCTGGCAATGGGTCATCAATACTTAATACCATCACCGCATCACCCCGAACAATTTTACGACCCACCTGCATACTGGCAATATTCACATTAAAACTACCCAAAAGTGAACCAATTTTACCAATAATTCCGGGCATATCTCGGTGTAGAGTCAATAACATATAAGGACTTGGGGGGACATTAATTGGAAATCCATCAATATTAGTAATCCGAATCTCATCTTCTCCAAGTAAAGCACCTCTAACAATATGGTCACCCAGAGAACCCTTTGCTTCCAACTCTAACGAACCAGTATAGTCCCGGACTGAAGCATCCTTAGTTTCCACTACTCGAATACCTCTTTCCTTAGCTTCAATTGAAGCATTTACATAGTTTACACGCTCTCGCAGAGCTTGAGAGAGTAAACCTTTGAGAGCTGCCACTACTACTGGTTTACTATCCCCAGTGGCCAAATCTCCTTGAAGACGGACATTCAGAAAATCAATTCGTCCACCTGCCAATTGACTAACTAAATTACCAAGAGTTTCAGCCAATAACAAATAAGGCTTAAGTTTTTCTAATGTATCTGGATACATACCAGGGATATTCACTGCCGATCTAGCAGGTAACCCCAACAACACATCTCGAATCTGTTCCGCAACATCTATTGCCACATTCACCTGAGCTTCAGCAGTAGAAGCTCCCAGGTGAGGAGTCATCACAATTTTTTGCCCTAGCTCTCGTAGTGGGGACTCAGCTTCTAGAGGTTCATTTTCGTACACATCTATAGCAGCACCAGCAATTTTGCCTTCTTTTAAAGCTTCTGCCAAAGCAACTTCATCAATAATGCCACCTCTAGCGCAATTAATAATACGAGCTGTGGGCTTCATTTTTGTGAAAGTTTTAGCATTAATTGAATGATAAGTTTCATCAGTTTTGGGTATGTGGAGAGTAATGTAGTCCGACTCTTGGACCAATAAATCCATATCTACCAAATTACAACCCAATTGGTCTGCCCTTTCTTTAGAGATAAATGGATCGTAGGCCAGAATTTTCATACCCATAGCTTTCGCCACCTTAGCTACATGGGAACCAATTTTACCCAAACCAACAACACCGAGAGTTTTTTTGTAAACCTCTACCCCAATAAACTTTTTACGGTCCCATTTGCCACTAACAACTGACTGGTTGGCTTCTGCAACGTGGCGCGACATAGATAACATCATGGCAAGGGCGTGTTCTGCTGCAGCGATCGTATTTCCTTCTGGGGAATTAACGACTACAATACCTTTGCGGGTTGCTGCTGTTACATCTACGTTATCTACCCCTACTCCAGCACGACCAATAATTTTTAGTTGAGTAGCAGCTTCAATAATTTCTTTAGTAACTTTAGTACCAGAGCGAATCATTAAAGCATCATATTCTGGTATAACCTTAACAAGTTCTTCTGCGGGTAAACCTGTTTTGACATCTACCTGAGCTACTTGGGAGATAATATCAATTCCAGTTTTATCTATGGGATCGGATACAAGAACTTTTGGCATAGGAAATTAGTTGAATAATTGAATTATGTGACTGTTTTACCTACTGAAACTTTCGCTTCAGTTTGATTTTTGAGTTTTTCAAACAGCAGGAGATTTTGCCAGACTATAAATTGTAATTAATAATGTTTATTTAGCAAAAACATTAACTGCTGACTTAACCTTACCTTCAGAGTACCAGTATGGGCCTATAATTTTATTGATTGTCAGAAATATTTTAGATTGCTTCGATCGAATTTTATGAATTATCTCGTTGCTGTATTATCAGACCGCATTCAAGCTGAATCTGCCTATTCTGCTTTGGAAAAACAAGACTTGCCAATGAAGCAAGTGGCAATATTGGGCCGGGGCTATAAAACTGCTGATGAATATGGCCTAATCGATCCTAATGAGCAGGCCCGTAAACAAGCAAAACAAATGGTTACTTGGCTTGCTCCTTTTGGTTTTGCTGCTGGTGTTACTTTTAGTCTGATTACGGGATTGAATACTTTTGCCTGGGCAGGAGAATTTGGTAATCATTTTATTGGTGGTATATTGGGAGCTATTTCTGGTGCAATGGGTGGAACTTTTGTTGGTGGTGGAGTGGGTTTGATTTTTGGTGGTGGTGATGCTGTTCCCTATCGTAACCGCCTTAATGCTGGTAAGTATTTGATTGTTGTTGAGGGTTCAGAAGCTCTGATTCGTCTAGCAACTCGTACTTTATATCAGTTTAAACCAGAAAATATCCAAGGATATACTGCAAATTAGGAGTCAGGAGTCAGTCCTCAGGAGTCAGGAGGGAAGAAGAAGGAAGTTTTTCGGTAAGGGCGAATGGCATTTGCTAACGCAAAGCTCCGCTAACGCCCTTGCTATATATAGAGTCCCTGCGTAAGTTCTGATTACTTAATTCCTTCTTATTTGAAATCGGGTTATATCAAATCTGGTTGCGGGCAAGATGCCCGCACTACAGACATATATTAGCGTTTGCGGAGTATTTCGTAGGAAAGTTTTGTGTTAGCAAACATTAATATTTGTACCTCATATACGACCGAATCTGCTGTAATTATCACTCTCATTGTTCCTGACTCCTGACTCCTGACTCCTGACTCCTGTGAAATAAATTTATTCAGCAAAAAAATTATGTTACCAAAAGAAGAACTTCTCAAAGGAATTGAAAATCGCGAAACTATTACTCGCATTATTGATCTAGCAGAACAAGCTATCAGAACTTGGGAAATTACTCAGAGTGATTTTCTATCACCGCCAGAAATATTTGAGTCGGAAGCAATTTTTCAAAAGTTGACAGAAGTAGAATTAGTTTCCTGGGGTGGTTATCCTCAAGCGGAACGAAAAAGATTAGCGATCGCTCGTTCAGATTTACCTATTGATACTTCAAGTGTGGAATTAACAGCGATTAATATTGAGGGAAATTTTCTGTTTGATACTGCGACTCACCGAGATTTTCTTGGTTCGATGTTGGGTACGGGAATTGTCAGAGAAAAAACTGGGGATATTATTGTTTTGGGAGAACGTGGCGCTCAGGTAATAGTAGTGCCTGAATTGGTGGAATATTTAGAAATGAATCTGCAACAAGTTCGGTCTGTTCCTGTTAAAGTTAAACCTCTAGAATTGAGTGATTTAAGAATAAGAGAACCGAAAAAGAAAGAGTTAACAACTGTGGAAGCTTCGATGAGATTAGATGCAGTTGCTTCTGCTGGTTTTGGAATGTCTCGCAGTAAAATGGTTAATTTTATTGAAGGGGGAGATGTGCGGGTAAATTGGAAGGAAATTAGTCAGGCAAGTTATACAGTGAAAACAGGAGATTTAATTGCAATTCGAGGAAAAGGGAGGTTAGAAGTAGGGGATGTTGCAATTACGAAAAAAGAACGTTATCGAGTGAATTTAACGCGATATGTTTAGAAGAAGGAGTCAGGAGACAGGAGTAGATTTCTGTTGCGCGGATTGCTATATATTTACTCCTTTTTCCTTTATTAGACATCTCCAAAAATCAAAAATAAAATCAATCATTATCCAAAAATTATTAATTATTCTTTCCTGTTCCCTGTTCCCTATTTTCTATTCCCTATTCCCTCTTTTGGAGGAGATGTCTATTATAAAAATTATTTACCGAAAAATTCAGGTATAAAGCATCTCCATGAATGGAGAAAAAAGCGGTCGTTAGCGTAGCTTCCCGTAGGGTGGGATGGCGAGGAAACCTCGCCATATCCAATCGACCAAGAGAAGAAAAAAAATCCTTTGATCCAATCCTCTTATTTATAAGAAGAGGTAATTCTAAATTCGCGCATTCTAAATTCTAAATTCTTGACAATGGCTAAAGACATTTTCCATCAACAGGTTAAAAATGCTTTAATCAAGGATGGATGGAATATCACCCACGATCCTTTTACAATTCGGATTAGTGAAGCGATCAAATTACAAATAGATTTGGCAGCAGAAAATGCTATTGCAGCAGAAAGAGGTTCTGAAAAAATTGCTGTAGAAATTAAAAGCTTTATTGCAGACTCAGATATTAGTTCATTTCATACTGCATTGGGACAATATCTTAACTATTGTCAAGCACTTGAAGAACAAGAAGCAGACCGAATTGTTTATTTAGCTATTCCTGTAGAAACTTATCAAGATTTTTTTCAGCTTCCTTTTATCCAACGTTCTCTTAAACGTTATCAAGTTAAACTGATTATTTTTAATCCTGAATTGGAGGTGATTTCTGAATGGATAAATTAGAACAATATCGACAATTTGTTCAGGAAATTTTGAGTTCACACGCAGAAATAGCAAATACTAATAATACAGTAAAAGATGAATTAATATTTGATGCAGAACGTGACCATTATCAATTAGCTTATGTAGGTTGGCAAGGGGATAAACGAGTATTTGGTCCTGTGATGCACTTTGATATTATAGATGGCAAAATTTGGATTCAATATAATGGTACGGAAGAATCTGTTGCTGAGAGATTAGTGGAAATGGGTGTACCTACTTCAGATATAGTTATCGGTTTTCATTCTGCTTTTAAGCGTCAATTTTCTCGTTATGGGAAAAACTGAACGTAAGCATTTAGTTATTATTGATAATTATAACGGGACTTACGCAAATTAACGTTGAAAACATTATATTTAGGAGCGTTAACGATAGTTATGCGAAGCAAATGGCATTGACTAACGCCAAGCTCCGCTTCTAGCTTCAATTGCTCAAGAAAATCAAAAGTGGGAAAATCGAAATGATAGGTCTATCAAACAAGTAGATTATGGTTTTAGTTTTCTGGAAAAGTTTGTACAATTATCATTCTCTGTTCCTGAATCTTCTCCAGATACGTTAAATAATTTTTTGGAAAAAGTATCTGGAAGTCAGATAAAAATAGAGAGTGATGAAGAAAAATACTTTTTTGGAATTCCTCATAGTTTTATTACCAAAAATTTTAACAGATTATTCTCACCAAAAAAAGAGGCAGAATCAGAAGTAAGAGAATCTCCAATTTTAGAACAAAACTCAGAATTTGAAGAAACAGAGCTTTCCTATCCAGAATTACCTATTTTTCCAGTTATTGAAAAAGATTTAGAACCAGAAAATCTTGCTAACCTGATTGAAATAGTTGCTCCTTTTTTTGATAATAACCCCCGTCGTTTAAAACAATATGTTAATGCCCTGACATTAAAAACTTATATTGCTTATTATTCTATTGGAGTTACTTTTGCTGAGAGGCAAACTATAACCATAGAACAGATGGGTAAGTTTACTGCACTGACACTCAAATACCCCCGTCTTCTTGTTGAACTTAAAAATAACAATCAACTACTTGCTGAGTTAGAAAAATCTGCTATCGATCAATCTCCTGAATCAAATAACTCTATAATGCCATTAAAGGATAAAGGAAATGCAAATTATTGGATTAATAATTACCCAAAAATTCAACAGTTACTTTGCTCTAAAATGAAATCGAATAATAATGATTATATTTTTGAAAATGGAGCGGTTAAAAAACTACTGCAAGTTTTACCAGAAGGGATATCTCCTAAATATTTCAAACTTCGTCAGTTATTAGCAGCAGAGAAGTGGAAAGAAGCTAATGATGAAACTTTCGATCTGATACTTCAAGCTAATAAAATTAAAAAATACTTATCAGTATTTTGGAGAGAAATGATAGTAGGGTTTGTGACAGGAGCTTTAGTAGGAACAGTAATAGCAGCAACAGTGTTGACAAGGACAGGAGCATTAGAATTTTTAGTATTAGTATCAGTGTTAATAGTAGTTTTTAGAGTATTACTAAAAGTAATAGAAAAAGCAGAGGGAGTAAAACGAGTAAAAAAATCAAAAATGGAAGTGGAATTTAGTGAACCTCTCCCTTCAGGAATATTAGCAGGGACAGTATATGGATTTGTAATAGGATTCGGAGGAGTAGGAGTAATAGTATCAATAGAACTACTACAGGTATTTGCAGGAGTATTGGTAGGAACAGTAATTATATCTCTATTATTGCTATTATTGCGCTTAAGATTAAGCGACTTTAAATACTCACAATACTCAAAAGCCATTGAAAACTTATCTTCTGATAACCTTCGTGCTATAGATCAACTTTGGGTAAAATATAGCGGGGGTAAATTTGGCTTCAGTGTTCAAAAGAAAAAGAAAATTTACCGTAATCAGGATAAGACAAAAGACTCGGAAATAGAGGTTTTGAATAATTTGTGCGAAAGTTTGGGTTGGCGAAAGCAGGGGGAGTGGTTATTATACAATGACCTTAACTTGGAATTAGAGGGTGTGCTGCCGTGTTTATGGATTGCGGAAATACCTAGTTTGAAAACAAAGCAGAAGAAAGAGCACAAAAATTTCTTAATCAGAGAAATAAATTCAGACAAAGAAATAAAAGAAAAAGTCTTAAATTTGTACAAAATCTTAAAATTGTACTTAGATATTCTCAGCAAAGACTTGTAGAAAAAAGTAAATGGTTTTGGAGAGCAAACCCCTACAGTTTTTTTTCACGAATCATTTATTATGGCTATAAAACCTTACTTTTAACTTTTAATTTCCCTGAAAAAATCTTACTTTTAACTTTTGATTTTTGACTTTTGAATTCCTTAATTTACTCCACAGCAAAACCTGTATATTTTCGTTTATAAGGCGCATGAAAAGCCAGAACAATATCTGATGATGGAACTCCTAAATCTACTAATTCACCAGCAATACCAATTTCTGTACCATCATGTTGTATCCAGATTTTTTCATTTTTAATATCTATTTGTAAAACACAACCTCGTATTCTTTCATTCCCATCCCAACCGACATTTAAAAGTTGATAATGGTCTCGTTCCCGGTCAAAAATTGTTTGTACTTCTACCTCTCCATAAGATGGTTTATATTGTCCGTATTCTTTAATTATTTGCTCAACATAATTTCTGTATTTTTCTAATTTTTCCATTCTATAATTACCTCCTGCTCTACATTATAAATAATTAATTTAAGGCGTTGTTCTGCAATGAATCCTTAAGTAAATAGTAACCTAAAAAAACGTAATATCTTCAGAAACGGCTAAATATAAAATTCGCTTCGGATCTTTTTGGTCAAGAATAAAACGGTAATTCAAATACTGACCTAATGCCGTATGAAATTCATAAGTTATTGATTTTTGAATAAAACTTTTAATTTCTACAGCAATTTTTTTTCCATCTTTTTCTGCACCAACAAGTTTTTCCGCACCCAGATCGACATACATATCAACCCCACCAAATTCTAAAAAAAGAGGATCGTCAGTAATAATCCAATTTTCTTTGATTAAGGCATTTTTGACAGCATTATGAAAAACATCTTTGGCAGCCATAATTTTACATCACAATTTATATTAATTCGCTCTTATGCCTATAATAAAAGATTATTGACAGTTTGTAGGTTGGGTTGTTCGCGTTAGCGTTGCGAAGCATGGAACCGAAACCCAAAAGATTTGAGCTTGGTGTTGGGTTGCGCTGTCGCTTAACCCAACCTACTGATTGCTCTAAAATCACATTTTGATTAAGTCGAAAACATTCAACCATTATCTTTTGGGCATCAATCAAAACATATTCTTTCAAAGTATAAATACGACGATAATTTTGAAACTTTTTACCGCGACAAATAGCTTCAGTACCTAGATACAAAACTTCAGCAATTAAGCAAGGATAATAAATAATTTTACTTGCATAATTTTACTTGCACCTCTATCTTGTTCCTTAATGCTGACAATAATAAAAAAGTATTGAAACTTTGTAGGTTGGGTTGATAAAGGAAACCCAACAATATGTTATATCTGTTGAGTTGTACCTTAAGGCAATCTACTGGACTGAAATAGCTAAAAAGTTTATTGTTTTAGGGTGCATTAGAGGGTTAAAATTTAAGCTATCATAATTGTTTCAAAATCGGTCATAACAAACCATTGCACTGTTTGAGATCTGTTGCTCCACTAAATTATCCGAGTATAATATAAGCAATAAATCTAGAGGTAAAAATATGTCACGATTATATAATCGAGCCTATAAAATATTAGAGGTAGAAGTTGACAAATGTGCTAAAGAAGATTTGGTTGGGGAAGTGGGAAAAAATATAGTAATGAAAAGATTGGATAAGTTAACTTTCCAATCAGGAGAACCCCTAAAAGAAGAAGAGTTAAGTTATTTAGTAAAAGACCAATTTCCTAATTTTAGTGAGACAGTTATTCAGAAAGCAGCTAAAGCAAATAAACCACCAGGAATTTTGAGTAAAATTGCTTTGATACCTGCTGCACTAGCAGGAATAGCAGGGATAGTTTGGGTGGCAAATTTACCCTATCCAATGATTCGTAAACCTGTGTCTAGAATAGCACCAATAATTTTATTACCTAGTTATATAAATATGGATTATAACTATCGGGAGGCGATCGCTAATGTTGAACAAGCAGATCAATTAATTAATAAAGCAACTTCTAGTGCAGATATTAATTTTGGTGCTGAGAAAGTTGCTTTGGCACAAAAACATCTGGATGAATTGCCAGTTTGGTTTTTAGGTTATTATCCTGAAAGATACTGTACCTTTTTTAGTTGTTCTTGGAAATTTACATTAGATGAATTTGAAACGGCGAGAAAACAGATAGGACGAATGGAGGCGAAGGTATTTCAAGAAAAAAATGCTCAAACATTGTTAACAGAAGCAGAACAAACAATTGCTACAGCTAAACAACAATATCTGGAAGCTGAAACTTCAACAGAAAAAAATGAGGCGATCGCTAACTGGCAAACTGGAATAGATAAGTTAGCACAAATTCCACCTACTACTGTTGCTGCAAAAATGGCAAAACCACAATTAGCCGCAACTAAGCGAGATTTTCAAGCAGAGGTGAGTTTAGCTGGTGGTAGTAAACGTAGTGATGTGATCATTGAAGCAGCTAGACAATTTGTTTTGCAAGCAGGCAAAATTTCTGAAAGTGAACCCCATCCAGAACAAAAATTGCAACTAGCGGTGAATTTATGGGAACAGGCGATTAGTCAATTACAGAAAATCTCTGTAGATAATCCAAGTTATGTAGCAGCACAAACTAAATTGGCAGAATATCAGGTAAAACTGAGTGAAGCTAAAATGCGTTTACAAGTAGAAACGGAGTCAGGAACAGCTTTTAAGCGAGGTAAAGATTTAATTGCAGATTGGCACAAATATGCTATTGATAATTCTGATCGAGGTTTACTTGCTAGTAAGTTACAGGAAATTATTAATCAGTTAGAGAATGTTCAACCAGGAACAACTTATTATGAAGAAGCTCAAGAATTATTGAAATTTACTAAGAATAAACAGAAAAATTTATAAGTTGAAATTAGAGGCAAACAGGGATTTTGTCACGGATGCACGGATGAGGTTTTTTATTCCAAATATTAGGTAGAATATTTTCCAAAATTCTCTACCTAATAGACATCTCCGATAATTAAAAATCAAATCAATTATCGTCCAGAAATCATTAATTATTTCCCCCTACTCCCTACTCCCTACTCTCTCTTTTTCGGAGAGGTCTATATAGATAGGCGTTCAAAAGTCAAACTTCTGTTTCAAAATAAATCAGTATTTTTACAGATATTTTTACTTTATGCTGCTAAATTTATCAAGAAATATTGATAGTTTTGCTGATGACTAATTAAAAAATTACGCTTAAACTAAAAATGATTATAATCTAGAGGTTAAAATATGCCACGTCTCCATAACTATGCTTACGAAATATTAAGTGAAGAAATTAAAAAATTATCAAAAGAAGACCTCACAGGTGAAATAGGCCAGAAAATAGTTCTGAAGCGATTAGAAAAACTACGGATGCAGTCTGGCGAACCTGCTAAATTAGAAGAATTACGAGAATTAGTTGTAGACCAATATCCGACCTTTAGTGAAGAAGTTCTCAAAAAAGCAGCAAGAGAAAACCATCCCGCAGGAAAAGTAATATTACTTCAGTTAGCAGGTTTAGCTGCTCTCGGAGTAGCTGGTTTAGTCTGGGTAGCAAATTTACCTTTTCCTATGGTTCGGAAACCAGTGGCGAGAGTGGCACCGATGGTATTGTTACCAAGCTACATAAGTATGGATCGTAACTACCGAGAGGCGATCGCTAAAACGGAACAAGCAGATCAACTGATAAATAAAGCAACTTCTAGCGCTGATATTAATTTGGGAACGCAAAGAGTTACTGAAGCACAAAAACACTTAGATGGTTTGCCAGTATGGTTTTTAGGTTATTATCCCCAACGATATTGCACCTTTTTTAGTTGTACTTGGCAATTTACTCTAGATGAATTTGAAAGTGCGAGAAAAAGGGTAGGAAAAATTGAAGCTAAGGCGTTTCAAGAAAAAAATGCTCAAACATTGTTAAAAGAGGCAGAGCAAACAGTTAAAATATCTAAACAGCAGTATCAGCAAGCGACAACTCCCACAGAAAAAGAGCAGGCGATCGCTGAGTGGCAAGTAGCAATAGATAAGTTAGAACAAATTCCACCAACTACTCTCGCTGGAAAAATGGTGAAACCTAAATTAGCAGCGACTAAGCGAGATTTCAAAAAAGAGGCAGGTTTAGCTGAGGGAAGTAAGCGGAGTTTCACTCTAATGGAAGTAGCGAAAAAATTTGGTTTTGAAGCAGCTAAAGCTTCCCAAAATGCACCCCATTCAGAACAACAATGGCAACTGGTAGCGAGTTTATGGGAACAAGCAATTAGTCAATTGCAGAAAGTATCAGTAGATAACCCTAGTTATTTAGAAGCACAGACAAAATTAGCAGAATATCAAGTTAATTTAGCTAATGTGAAAATGCGACTACAGTTAGAAAAACAGTCAGGGCAAGCTTTTAAACAGGCTAAAAATTTGATAGCTGATTGGCAAAGGTATGCTGTTGATGATAATTCTAATCAGGGTATACTTGCTAGTACAATTCAATCTATTATTAATCAGTTAGAGAATGTCAAACCAGGGACAACTTATTATCAAGAAGCTCAAGAATTATTGAAATTTGCTAAGAATAAACAGAAAAATTTATAAAAATAGGGAGTAGGGAGTAGAGCAAAAAAATTGATATATCTATAGCAATCCGCGCATAGATTGCGGGTAATTAAAAAGTAAATAAAAAAGTTGAAAATCTCACCTGTTCTATGTTCCCTAAAAAGTAGTAATATTTTTGCTACGAATAAAATATGATTCCTATAGTACGATAATTGATTTGATTTTCTATTATTGGAGATGTCTATTAGGTAGGGGATATTTGGAAATCGTCTACCTATTTTTTATATTAAAAAGTATTGTAGGTTGGGTTGAGGAATTGAAACCCAACAGAGATTTATTCTATCAAGTATCATTAATTAGTCACAATAAAAATCTTCTTCTCTTTCAACAGAGATTCTGCGAAACAAATTTTCCCTTACTCCCTATTTCATATTCTCTATTCCCTATTCCTAAAAGTTTTGATTAAGACACAATTCTTAATAGACAATTCTTAAATTGCTATGTTACAAGAGAAGTTAATGTATTACAAAACAAATTAATTTCTTTAGGAGGATACACACTTATGTCTACAAATACACCAACTCTCGCAGGATTATACGTTGTATCCTCAGAGGAGAAACTGACTTTTCCTCTGAAACACACGGAAGTTAAAGCCAAAATAGCGGGCAACCTATCCCGCATCGAAGTAACTCAAAAATTTGAGAACTCATTCACCGAACCCCTAGAGGCAACTTACGTCTTCCCACTACCAGACGAAGCAGCAGTCGATGAAATGGAAATCAAAATAGGCGATCGCCTGATTAAAGGCAATATCAAAAAACGGGAAGAAGCAAAACAAATTTACCAAAAAGCTAAACAACAAGGTCGTACTGCTGGACTACTCGAACAACAGCGCGATAATATTTTCACTCAATCTCTTGCCAATATTAAACCAGGGGAGCAAATAGATGTAATTATTCGCTATACAGACTCCCTTAAGTTTGAAGGTGGGGACTATGAATTTGTATTTCCAATGGTAGTCGCACCTCGTTATATTCCCGGAACACCTATAGATAGAAGTGGCGATACAGACCAAGTTCCCGATGCTAGTCAAATTACACCACCAATAGTTCCCCCGGCAACTCGTTCGGGACATGATATTGGTATGACAGTAGAAATAAACTGTGGGATGCCAATTTTTCAGGTGAATTCCATATCCCACCAAATTCAAACATCTGAGCGAAGAGAAATTGTTACGGTTAAATTAGGAAATGAAGACACCATACCAAATAAAGACTTCATTCTCCGCTATCAAGTTGCTAGCAATCATACCAAAGCAACCGTATTAACTCAAGCAGACGAACGTGGTGGATATTTTGCCATTTATCTAATTCCCGCTTTACGGTATCGCAGTGATGAAATTGTGCCGAAAGATGTCGTTTTCCTGATGGATACTTCCGGTTCCCAAAGGGGAGAACCATTGCTCAAATGTCAGGAATTGATGCGCCGTTTTATTCACGGACTTAACCCCAACGATACTTTCACAATTATCGACTTTTCCAATACTGCCAGAAAACTGTCAGAACAACCTCTACCGAATACACCTAAAAATATTGCCACTGCAATTAACTATATCAACAAATTAAATGCAAATGGTGGCACTGAATTACTTAATGGCATCCAGGAAGTTTTGAATTTTCCGCCTCCACCTGCGGGAAGACTACGGAGTATTGTGATGTTGACTGATGGTTATATTGGTAATGAAAAAGCAGTATTGGCAGAAGTGCAAGACCAACTCCAACCAGGCAACCGACTTTATAGTTTTGGTGTCGGTAGTTCGGTAAATCGATATTTAATTAACCGTTTGGCAGAAATTGGGCGGGGTATTGCCAGGGTTGTGCGACAGGATGAACCCACTCAGGAAGTAGCAGAGAAATTTTTTCAGCAAATTAATAATCCTGTATTGACTCAAATTGACATTAACTGGAATGGTAGGGGTGAAGTACCAGAAATTTATCCGGTGACAACTGCAGATTTGTTTGCCGAACAACCTTTGGTTTTATTTGGGCACAAACAGGATGCTGTGGGAGGTGAGTTACAGGTTAATGGTATTGCTGCTGGTGGGGAAATTTATCAGCAGACTTTCGATCTTCATTTTGCTGAGTCTGACAATATAGCAGTTGCTCAAATTTGGGCCAGGCAAAAGATTAAGCATTTGATGAATCAGATGTTTGATTATGATAAGAAGTCGATAGTAAAAGAAGTGACGGAGACCGCTTTAAGTTATCAATTGTTGTCTGAATATACGGCGTTTGTTGCGGTGAGCGAAGAAGTGCGAGTTGAACCTGGTGGTAAGAGTATTTCGATGGAAGTGCCTGTGGAAATGCCAGAGGGAGTGAGTTATCAGGGGTTCGGTACTCCACCTGAAATACCTCAAATAAACAACTTTGCGGCTAAGGGTATGGTAGCTTATTCAGCACCACTAAATACGCGATCGCTTCTAAGTATAAAAGCAGCAGCATATCAAGCAACAGATAGCATGGAGGAAGAATTTATAGATTTGGGTTGTGATGCAACAGATGAGATGGATCTGTGTTTGACAGATTCAGCACCTCAAACAACAGATTGGATGGAGCAAGGAGAAGATATAGGGTTTTCGGGTAGTAAAAAAGGAATTTCGAGGTTCTTGAAACAAGGCGAACTACAGGAAACTGTTTCTACTAAAGAAGTAAGAATACGCTACAATATTTCTGATAATGACTATCAAGTAAGACTTTCTCATATAGAGCGCTTTCTCAAAACTAACGATAAGGTTGTAGTTACTATAGCAATTCATGCTCATAAAGTTCCGACTTCCGAGCAAGGCGAGCAATTCCTCAAAGGTATAGCTACTGACTTGCAAGAAGTTGCTGATATGGAGTCAGAACCAAAATTATCCGGGAAATTTATGGGTATGGTGCTTTCTCTTAAACAAAAAGATTCTGCAAAACTAACTCGTAATACTTTGCAAGTTATCCAAGTTATCGGGTTAGATGCAGTAGGGGAAAAAAATCTGCAACAGCATTTACAAAATTTGGATGTTCCACCAAATATTAATGGTGAAATAGTTTTGGAATTGCAGGTAAAAGGCGATCGCGTACTTCGAGTAATTTTAGATGATGAACTTTCCACTTTGAAGGATAAAAAAATTGTAGAAGAAATTAAGCGATCGCTGTTAAAATGGCGCGTTCCCTCTGTTGCAAATAAGATTCAGATTACAATCAAAATTAGTTCGTAATATTCAAGAGTAGGGGGTAATTTCAGTTATCAGTGGCTTTGTTGCACAAAAGACGATCTGGTAAGCTATTTTTTTGCTAGTCCCTTACTCAAGCGTACGCTATCTTTGGCGACTATTGATGTTCTATTTACTATTGTCCAATAGTTATTGCTCTGCCGTTATCTGCTCAAAGCTTTTCCCTGTATAGGTTTCAGGTTTTTGATTTCCCAGAGTGATGTTCTATTTATCTATTGTCCAATAGTTACAGCAGTTTCAGCGCGTTATTGTTGTAGCTCTGCACTTGCTTGTGCGGCAGCTATATACTTTCATGCAACAAAGCCGTTATCAGTTGTAAAAACAGAAGCTGAAATCTTATACTGTTTCACGGAAATCATAAGTCAGAAGTTATACTTAATAGGCTAAAAACTTTGACAATATTGTAAGGGTAGGGGCGAATGGCCATTCGCCCTTACGCATTGTATGACGATCAACGGAATTATATTACTCCGATTTATCGGGAACCGTAGCCAACAGATTTGATATTAAAGGTAAAATTTCTCTAATTAAATTGACAAAAAATTACCCTCATCTGCCAAATTACTCTGGCAATATCTCAGTGACAGTTTCATAAAAATTAGTTTCTGGTGGTTTAGCAAATAAATGTGACATTTGTTCCAATGCCGCTTTATAAGCATCAGTTTGATTCGCATCCATATCTTCAACTCCTTCCCAAAAAATTACAGCAATACCTTTATCTGTTCCTGGCAACTGCAATAAATAAGCTCCCTTAAAACCTTCGTTATAGGTAGCAACTGCCTTTTCATAAAGTTCTCTTGCTTCTTCAAACTTTCCTGGTTTAAATTCTCCCAAGGCAACATAAGCATATTTATGCTTCAAAAAATCCATAAAATCAGACATTTTTTCTCCTGATAGATAGGGTTTAATAGCAAATCAAAAGTCAAAAATAAGACTTCTTAACTTGATTAAGAAAGTGTTTGTCAAATAAATATTAAATCATGTATGGCGCTGCACGCAGGCAACAGGCAACAGGTAATAGGCAATAGGGGGAATAAAAAGCTGATAATATAAGACTTTTAGCTATTGGACAATTCCTACAATTTGTAAATATGCCAGCGCACATTGCTATAGTAGACTGTTTCATCTTCAAATATTGCAATAGACATCTCCGGAAAAGAGGGAGTAGGTAGTAGTTCACAGGGGTAGGTTTTTAACAAAGGGGTGAGCGATCGCTTCTATTCAGTAGAAAATTTCAAGCAAAGTGTGCTTTTTTATACAAAAAATGGGCGAAATTCTCCCCACACTTCCCCCTCTTCCCCCTCTTCCCACACCCTAAGATACAATTATAAAAAACCTACCCCTGTGAAACTCCCCTACTCCCCCACTCCCCTACTCCCCTACTCCCTATTCCCTACTCCCTGAAATAATATCCTCAGACAAAGATTTCCAGAAAGGATTATTTTTTCCTAAACGAGTTGTATTTGTCGCATCATGGATACTTCCCCTTAAATTCTGATAATATTTATCGTCCATAAAATTAATATTTAAACCAGCATCAGCTACTAACCTGCGGAATTTTTCCTGAGTATAATCTCTACCATTAATTAATGCTCCTACGGGATTTGAAACTAACAATTCTCCGTTAACTACCACCGAATTAACCATATTCGGCCACCAAGAATAACCACTATATCCAAACATAGCTGGCACTTGAATAATCTGGTCATCGCTTAAATTAAACTCCCGCTTCAACTTTTCAATTAATGGGTCTAATTTTTCCCGCTGTAAATAGAGATTATGCTGAATTAACTTCTGATTTTTTAGCGCTGCTCGTACCGTTGTTTGAGTACTTAAACCACGATTTATTGCCGCTTGTCCATATCCTTGTTGACTCAATTCTTGTAATAGTTTTACCCCTGCTTCTGGACTAACAATTAACATTAAAGGTTTGCCAAATTTACTAGGAATAAAAGTAATAATTTCATCTACATGACGAATCATTAACCAAGAAGTATCAATATCTACTGGCGGACCTTGAATTTTTTGCGCTTTAATAAAATCAACAATTTCTGGATTCAGACCTACTTCACCTGCCTTACCATAATAAATTCTTCCCAGATCGTATCCTGGTAGAGGTGGTGTCACTTCTAGGTTGCCATAAGCATCTGCCCATCTATTTAGGGGATCGAGTTGTCTAGGTTTACCTACTTCAAACCAGCCAAAATCTTCTTTGAGCAGACTTCTAGCATATTGGTCATTTTCCCCAGGACGGTTAGCTTTGAGTACCACATTCATATTATGGGTTTTACCTTGAGAGGGAAATTGCACATAACCTATTTCTTTAGTATCTTGCATCCAGGTGGTGCCACCAGAATTAATTTGAGCTTTAGCACCTGTTCTTTCGACGATCTGTTTGATTTTGGCGACAAATTCTTGATTGCCAAAACCACGTTCGCTGACATGAAGTTCTTTGACTGGAGCAGTATTGGGAGACATTAACCAGGGAACTACACCGATTTGAATACTATCAGAAGCAATTTTTCTGCCATTTTTTTCAGCGATCGCTGTTAATTTAACGACTCCTTTCCAATTGCGGTCGGCGAACTGTTTAGCTTCCACCCCTAATAATACTTTCTCTCTAGATATTAATGCTTCAGTACCAGAAATATCTACTGGTTGCCATCCGTATTCTGTTTTTTGGAAGACATTAATATAGTCACTAGCATCTGTGTCGGTTGCAATATAGATTTGAGCATCTTGATAATTTTCTGCTACTTGAATATTCACCAACGCCAAGTCTGCTTCATCACTTTCCCCATTAACTTCTCGATCGCGCCAATCTGGTATTTGATCGCCATTATCATCATCGCTATTAAATAGCATCAATGCACCTTCTGATAAAGTCCATTTTTCTCTACTCGATCTGTCAGCTTCATCTAACTCTCCATCTCTATTGGTGTCGCCATACATAGTGAAACCGGGAGATAAGCTATATGCAATGGGTGAATAATTGCTTGTATTATTGTTTGTATTGTCTTCTGTCTTTTCTACCCATCTTCTTGCTGCTATGACTTTTTCATAGGAGGCAACTGCTAAATAACCCTGATATTCGATCATTTTTTCGATCGCTTTATCTGTAATTAAGGAGTTTTGGGGAATTTCGCGCAGGTTAGAAATTGCCTCTAACCAAAGATTTTCTGCTTCTTGCCAAGTTTGGTAATTTGCCTGAGTTATTTTTCCTTTTTCTACTGCTTTACTTGCTTTGGCGATCGCTTGCTTCCAGCTTTGGAGTGCTTTTTCTTCTCTAATAATATTAGCTTCTACATTACGGAAGTTTTTCAGGTTTTTTTCATACTGTTGTAGGTGAAATTGGTATTGCCAGGGTTCTTCTACTTCTTGGAGAGTTGGCCTTTGAGAAACTTTATTCAGTTCAGCTTTTATTTCGTCTCTAAGCTGGTAAAGTTCTGATAGTGAATTTACTTTTCTTGTAGTTTTTAAGTTGTTGTTTATTGACTCGAGGGTTTCTAAAGGCGAAACTGCTGAGTTTGCTTGTTCTAGAAGTGAAGGTTGTGCCACTGCTTGAGGAACAGGCACCCAAATAATTGCTACTAATGCTCCAATGGTATTAACTAGAGCTATTTTGACATATCTAATCCAACACATAGTATACATCCTCATATATACTAATGGATTTTAGCGGATTTTTGGCAACTCAGAGGACTAATTTCCGATCTTTTCAATATTAGACATAGGCATGAAAAAGATATAGAATTTTTGCACATAGCAGGCAACAGGCAACAGCTCCGGAAAGCAACAGGGAATAGATTTTTAGGAAAAAGGTACGAAAAATGATTTAGGGAACTGACTTTTACTACTCTAGCTTATGTTAAATAAAGGGTAAGTTTATTTTCACTAGATGTCTATTGACTCTACAGGATTCCCGCCGAATAATTATTCCGGTGGTGGTACATAGTAATGGTAAAGGAAGCACCGAGAGTTTGGGGAGATGGGGGGATGGGGAGTGTAGAGAGCACTAGGAGTTTGGGAAAAATTAAAAAACATATATCCTCACCATTACCATCCAGGACTACCATTATTCCTTCACTGAAAACTAAATTAAGCTTAATCAGTTAGTGTTAATTGATTTATATTTCCGGTTGAGAGATTGTAATTCGTAAGGTATTACAGAATTTTGAAAAAATCTCTCTGTCAGTTCAGTTTTTTATACCTAAATTATAATTTTTCAACCGGAAATTATTTTAAGGTTCTCTCACCCATTCCTGATTTGGTTTTGCCAAATTAGATGTTTCCACATTATTAGCACTGGAACTATTACTAGGTAACTCTAAGCAGTAACCAGCACCGTATACTGTTTTAATATACCGAGGATGGCGAGGATCTGGTTCCATCTTTGTTCTCAGATGTCTAATATGGACTCGGATCGTCTCAATATCATCATCTGGATCGTAACCCCAGACTTCCTTGAGAATTTCACTCGGAGATACTGTCTGGCCATGTCGTTGCAGTAAACAATGGAGTAACTCAAATTCTAAATGAGTTAGTTTGACTGTCTGCTCAAACCAAATAGCCTCGAATCTTTCAGGAACGAGAGTCAGAGGACCATAATTCAGGATTTCGCTATGTTTAGCTGCTTGTGGGATTCGATCTGTACGTCGCAGTAGGGCACGCACTCGTGCCAGCATTTCTTCTACTTCAAAGGGTTTTGTCAGATAATCATCTGCTCCAGCATTAAAGCCTTCTACTTTATTTTGAGTTTGATTTAGAGCAGTTAACATCAGTACTGGAATATCGGCGGTCCGTTCATCACGACGCAGACGTTGACAAACTGTAAACCCATCTACCTTTGGTAGCATTAAATCTAATACTATCAGGTCTGGTAGTAGTTGGAGGGCTAGAGCTTGCCCTTTTATGCCATCTTCTGCTTGGCTAACTTCATAGCCAGCCATTTCTAGGTTGACAGCAACGAGTTCTGCGATCGCAGGATCGTCGTCAATGACGAGTATTCTGGGCATCATTTGCTACACTTACCTATAATTTTTTTTATTGTAATGTTTAATTAAGATTTTTAAGTTTGTTCTCACATTTTGTTATAATTATTTTTCAATACATAGCCCATTTTTAATTTTATTTTTCTACTTCTCTATAACATAATTTTGTCTTTTTGTCAAGTAAGGCAATTATAGAATATAGAAGAATATCTAAGTGGTTCTTTAACTAGCTCTTGGTGATCGGCTTTTAGCTATCAACTTGAGTTGAAATTCCCAGCTTGTAGACACTAGATAATTCAAGAGGGGTTGAAATTCTCTTTGAAATTGCATTTACTCGGTTTCAGTATAAATCTAAGTTGTTTGCGGAGCATTCCGTTTAAGAAATACTGACTGCACCAATTGTTGTTTGCGGAGAATTCCCTCAGGAAATGCTTTTTAAATTAAGTCCTTGAATTTTAGTAAAGCTATTGTTTAATTGTGACTTAAGGCCAAGTAAATTTTAAGTAAACTTTTGCTCTCCAAATTTTTTGATAAAAGTAAAATATTGGGGATCTAAAAGTTAAAAAAAGCCATTGATTTAATTTAAAACTTTGTGCTTAAAATCTAGGAATTATAGGTAAAAATTGTGCTTGTTCTTTAAAATATTTCCATGCAATTGATTCCGGATCTTTTTGACTACTCCATTCTCCAAAATCAGGTTTTGTTTTCCGTTTACTGATAGTACTAGCATGAACATTGAGCCTAATTGCTAATTCCTTTTGGGTAAGAGGAGAAACTATTTCAGTAGCAGATTGAAGTAGGGAATTTTCTGGAATATCTTTTAGATGAGAATTATTTGGTAGTTGAGCCTCATAATTTGAATCTTTCGAGATTAATTGAGTATTGTTTTCTAAAATTTTATCCGTTGTTCTTCCAACTAGAGATACAGCAGTAGGAAAATAATATAATAAACCACCCTCTTGTGTAATTTCTAATTCAGCACCAAATTCTTTAGCTTGTTCATCAAGAAACTCTTGGACTATTTTTCCCGATAGTTGGGAGTTTATGGCTAAGTCTAAGGCTGTAATATACCCGTTATTTTCCTGAATTAACTGATAGAATATGTTATTCAAATAATCTTTTTGTTGTTTTTGTTTTTCCTGATAACGCTTGACGAACCAGGTAACTCCAGAAGCAATAGCAATGATTGTGAATATACGCCAGGATAAACCTAGCATTAGCAATGCTAATCCAAAAGAAATTACTATGGGAAAATTATCTGTGGATTTATTATTATTGTTAAGGTTTCTTGGTTGTTCGGGCATTTTAATGTTCTTGAGCCAACTTTTATACTTGTTAGGTATCACCAACATTTACTGTTAATATAGCTAAATATAGACATAATTAGTCAATACTTTTAGCGTATTTTTAATAAATAATGATTTAGTTGGGATAAATATTTGTCAATAATTAAGTCTATCAGACTAATTATTAATGTCATTGAAGTGATTTCTGAAGCCAAACAAATACAATACGAGTTAGAAGAAAATTTTGCTAGTATTGATATTGGTTTGAACACCTAGCTACACTTAGCTACATTAATATTTAATCAAGCTAGAATTATCGGTAGACTTCTGAAATTCATTGATCGATACTGTAAACTGTAACAAATTTAAAGTTAACTCTTCAATTTCTTCTGCCTGAAAATTAATTGAGGATCAAATCAAAAAACTAGCTAGTTAATAAATAATTTCACATTAATGATTACTTGAATATAACAGATCGCTTAGATAATTCATGTTCTCATCACTCACAAAAAAAATGGCATTATGAATAATTTTTCAAAATTAATAATGGTAACAAAATGTTAATTTAGGAAAAAAAAATAATCAAAACTTTGTCAATATTCCCGACACTAGAGTTAATCTAAATATTATCGTATCAAGTATAAATTGCAATAATTAAAGCGATTTTAACCTAATAATTCTATACATCAAAAATTATTTTTATTGATAATGATTCAATTCCTATATATAAAATTAGTGAGAAAAAAGAAGTCTACTTTGAGTAGGTAAAAAAAGAGTAGTCCCAAATTATTAAATACCTGTCTTATTTAATAGACCTCTCCTCTTTAATTAGTTATGAAAAAACTGATTCTCTAACTTCAAGGCCATCTTCCTGCTCACTTAATTTATCAATATTCAACCGGAAATGATATAACTATGTTTTTATAAAGTATACCTCCTTAGTTTGCAAGATTTTAAACAATGTTTCGTAAATTAAAAATTATTGGTGGCACCATTCTAGTCTATTTGTCCATCACTAGTTGTAGCCCTAGCAAAGTTCTTCAGTGTAATGAATTGATTGTTACTATTAACAAAGGAAATACTCTTGTCAATTCTGAAAATTCCTTTGATGCTGCGACAACTAATCAGCTAGGAGGAGATTTAGAAGCAATTTCTCAGGAGTTAGAAGCTCTCATACTTGAGGATGAAACTCTTCAGCAGTTTCAAAAAGACTTAACTCGAACATTTAAAGAACTTTCTCAAGCTTTTCTTGAGATGAGTGTAGCTCTTAAAACTAGCACACAAGTTGAAGCTTCATTAGAGGGTAGAAAAAAATTTAATCAGGCTAAAAATCAACTTACTCAAACAGGCCAGCAAGCTAATAAGGTTGCTACAGAAAAAGATATTTTGTTAGATAAGCTGGTTACTTATTGTCAAGATAAATAAGTTTAGAGCACTTTACACCTAATAAATAATTTCTATTACCAAAAATATCGGGTCTCAAACCTTCCCTTTTAAGGGGATAGAAAGCGGTCGGTCTTCGGAACTTTCCTAAGGGTGGGATGGCGAGGAAACCTCGCCATATCCAATCGACCAAGAGAAAGAAAATTCTGCATCTTCTCGCTTCTGTATTGCAGGAGATACTGATAACTGAATTGACAGTTAAGTTTTAATCAAACTATTAGTGATGAATTTCTAGCTCTAGTACATAATGTCCCATGCGTAACTGCTGAGACCATAGTTCATATTCTAAACGCAGATAATCTGGAACTGGTCTTCCCTGAACTACTAGGTTACGGGTAAAGTTACGCATTTGTAGCTGATAATGTAAATTGAATGACTCGTCTTGTAACCAATAACGACAGATGCCATATACTCCTCTTTCCCAGATATGGCGGTAACAATATTTACCGTTTCCTTGCATAGTCATAATGACTCGGGACGGGGAAACTTCTAGCCATAAAAGTCTTGGTTTTAAGACAGTTGGCAATATTGATGGCTCATCTATGTCTATACATGATGTTTCTTTGTCTGTAATTGCAGGTTCATGCAATAATATATGAAATTGATCGCGGTCTTTATGATATACAGTGGCCGCTGTTTCAACTATGGACCAAATTGGCAAGTCTGTTGATATTAATGATAGACTTACGGATTTGCGTTGATAAGTTAGCATCTGTTTTCTTAGGGTAAGTTGTAATTATTTAATGGTTGTTAGTTCTACAAAGATCAAAAATATTACTCTTGGTTAATAGCTTTTTCTTTCGCACGTAACCTTGGCCAAACTCTAATTTAGATTTAACTCTATTCTGACTCAGAATTTAAGCTATCGGAACATACAGCACTTTTAAGTAAGTTAGGTACACCTGCACAACAACAATATTTACTGATTAAGATCGTGATTAGATAATCTGTACTTCATCAACCTATAATATGCTATATATCTGTGGTTTGTTATTGATAGGTTTTATGGAACTCATAGATAAAATGTATAATTATAAGGTTTCTATTTCTTGCGGAAACCCTACGCAAACATAATATTAAGATGAACTCAAGAAAGTCAAAACAAAGATGCCTTTGGCTGAAAAATTTAGCTGACAATTATTTCAAGCAATTACTTCATGTGAAGCAGTGTTAAATTATTTTAGTTAATTGTTATTAATATAGAAGTAATATAGTATCAATCAAATTCATCTCTCTCATAATTTTTTTGAGGTTTGTGAGATAAAAAAAATTAATAACACTTTGATATCAAGGTTAGGAAACTATTAAACATCATTGCATCATCAAATACTATGCGAATAAATATAGTAGTTAAAACAAAAAGCCAATTCACAATAGCAATTCACAATAACTTTTTTCTTAACTCCTGAATTCTGAGACTTGGGTCATTAACTCATGTTAAGATCTTAACTATTCCTATAGTAGCATATTTATGTAGTTGGACACAAGGGATAGTATTTATAAAAAAAATTTTAAAATTATCTATACTAAAATATTGCCAGTAACCAGTCTAAGTAAATTTATTAATTTTAATTATATCTTTGTTTGTTTTTGTTACAATGTTTTAACTAAAAATATGAAATTATCACTTGATGAGTTAAATTTTACTGCTTTAAATAATCTTGAAGAAGGAAAAAGGAAGAAGGAAAAAGTGGATGGCGACTCAAACCACAACCAATTGTCAACACTCTATAGACGGGGGGATAATCAACCCAAAAGAAAAAGATAAACCATCAAAGGTAATCAGAGAGTTGTTTGTCAGAGAAAAATAAATTGCTCGTGTTTTACAGTTTATTTATTAATGGTATAGTCGGTATTCAAAATTAAAGCAAGATAGTAAGTAGGATAGTTATAATTTAAATATATAAGCCTTAAAGAAAGAGGTTTTTGATCTACTTTATTTTTTGCTGAAGAATTAACTAGGTATAATATTACTACATTAAATTAGATGAAATTATTTATTTTTTGTATATTTACTTTATTACTACTCATAGTAAACAATTTGATCGAATAATTTTAGATATAAGCTTGAGTGATTTAAAGACAGTATTTTGATGTTTGTCAGAATGCAATACTAAATTAATATTCAAAATTTGTCTCAAATCAACTAGAATAGCTACAAATAGACAATAAAAAGACAAGATAAAGTCTAAAAGAAATCCTCAGAGGCTTTGACTCATCAGTTCTAATCGCCAAAACTTCCCTTAATGGTCATTTTAGTTAACAGTTAACAGTACCTCCTCCAATAGGGAGGCTTAAAATACTGAATTTTCTTTTCTCTTGGTCAACCTCTCTATACGGTTTTCCTAACTGATTTTTGCTAACAGTATAACAATTAGTAGTAAATTTTTTAAAATTGGTATTTATAGCAAATATTGAGTTGCTTAGGAAATTAGGATAGGGAGCGGGGAGTAGGGAGTGGAGACAATAAGGATATTTGCTTTGTGTAAGAAGATAGGTTTTTTCATCACTAATTATCAGGACTTGATATTAAATGAATTCTGCACAGGTATTTATTTACTCACCCTTCCCAGACTCCTATAAAATTGTGGCTGTGCAAATTTTGCAAATTTATAGTTAATTTTATGATACCTGCTGTAGTAACTACGCAAATTACAAATAGTCAAGAAACTTTGATAATTCAAAGACCACAATCAGGTCTATGCCTCAAAGGTAACATTCAAATTCCTGGAGATAAATCAATTTCTCATCGGTCTCTTATGCTAGGAGCGATCGCTCAAGGAAAAACTACCATAAAAGGCTTGCTTCTAGGGGAAGATCCCCGCAGCAGTGCTAAATGTTTTTCACTTCTTGGGGCTGATATTTCTCAACTCAATACAGACTTGGTGGAGGTTCAGGGAGTTGGACTAGATAATCTCATAGAACCATCTCAGGTTTTGGACTGTGGTAATTCTGGCACTACAATGCGACTAATGTTGGGGATTTTGGCCTCCCATCCCGAACGTTTTTTTACTGTTACTGGAGATAGTTCCCTGGTCCAGCGTCCCATGTCCCGTGTGATTGAGCCTCTGACACAGATGGGCGCTCAAATCTGGGGTAGAAAAGGTGGCTCTTTAGCCCCATTGGCCATTCAGGGACAAAAGTTACGACCGATCCATTATCATTCTCCCATTGCTTCAGCTCAGGTAAAATCTTGTATTTTGTTTGCTGGTTTAATGACGGAAGGGAAAACTACGGTAACTGAATCTGCTCTTTCACGAGACCATAGTGAAAGAATGTTGCAAGCTTTTGGCGCTCAAATTAGTATTGACCCAGAAACAAATAGTGTGACAGTGGCAGGTCCAGCTAAATTGCGGGGTCAAGATGTGGTTGTGCCTGGTGATATTAGTTCGGCAGCTTTTTGGTTAGTAGCAGCAGCTATTGTACCTGGGTCAGAATTGGTCATTGAAAATGTTGGTGTTAATCCTACCCGCACAGGTATATTAGAAGCTTTGGAAATGATGCAGGCTAATATTATACAGGAAAATCAGCGAGTTGTTGCAGGAGAACCTGTGGCTGATTTACGAGTAGGTTACAGTCCTTTGAAAGCTTGTGAAATTTCTGGTGCGATAATTCCACGATTAATTGATGAAGTTCCAGTTTTGGCAGTTGCTGCTATGTTTGCTGAGGGGACAACTGTGATTAAGGATGCGGCTGAGTTGCGGGTCAAAGAGAGCGATCGTTTGATGGCTATGGCCACTCAACTCCAGAAACTGGGAGGTAGAGTTACAGAATTACCGGATGGATTGGAAATTACTGGTGGTGTGGCCTTGACTGGTGGTGATGTTGAGAGTTATGGGGATCATCGAGTTGCTATGAGTTTGGCGATCGCTGCTCTTAATGCTACTGAGACTACCAGTATCCATCAGGCTGAAGCTGCAAGCATTTCTTATCCCAATTTTACTGCTACTCTGCAACAAATTTGTAGGTCATAGTAAAATTTCGGTAAGTGGGAAATCAGCTATTTGACTCCTAGGTCGGAGCTACGCTATTGATAGCTGGATGGAAACTACTTGATGGATTTTCTTTGTAGTCAAAAAAATGTGTTTTAATTTACGAAAAACTTAAAAAGTAGCCTCACTGGTCTTTTATTCTGGAAAGAGTAGTTGTAATTGACACCGTAAGTGTGAACGACTGCTGTATAGAACCCCCGATCGTATCTTCAATAAATACGCAGGTTTTTTGAGCGAGGAGACAGGAGACAGGAGACAGGAGACAGGAGGTAACCCACCCCTCGCCCCTCCCCCTCCCAGGAGGGGAAGAGGGAAGATGTGGGGAGAAATAATACAAAAAACACTCCTTCAGATGATTTTCGGTCAAAATTGATGCGCGAAAAGACTTGACTACCATAATTATATAGCTATCAAATGGGTTCTATACAGACTAGGGTATGATACTGGTAATGTGAAAATCTTGGTTTTAACCAATTTACAACTCCTCAGAAGAATCTGCGGGAATTTATCTCAACGTTGGTTGAAGACCCGCGCTCTCCCGAAGGGGAGCGTCGCATGGGAAAACCAATCAATTTTGAGGTTTTGTAAATAGTATGTTAGACTTAAAACTTGGCTGCTGGGCTAGCAGTGTCAGTCTGTGGAGCGACCGTAAGACCAAAAAGAGGCTCGACCTTGGAGGCTGGTGCATTGTTAGCGCAGCTCCTCTGCAAGAGGCAGCAGAAAGACCTAATCAGCGATGGTTAGGAATCCCGCGCTTTCACGCAAGTGCAGCGTCGGGAGGATGTCAATTCGTAGAGTGTCAAATAAAGTAGTTAAAAAATTAAGACATTGGTTAATTTATTGAAAATGTAATTTCAAATTAATAACCAATGTCTTAATTGTTGGGGCTTTTTTTTATTTACTTGATGATTTTTCCCCTAAAAGTTGTTCTTTCCAAGCTTGAAGCTCTACAGATAACTCCTGGCGGTTAGAAGCACGAAGTAGATAGCGATATATAAACCACCCAGAATAGATAATACCAATTAACTCGAAAGTAGGGGCTAGCAGCGGGATATCATTTAATGATTCGATTACTGCCAACATTACCTTGAGAGTAACAATGACTCCTAGAATTAAGCCAAGAGTAACAATTGGCTTCTGATATTGTCCAAAGAAGCCAGATATAATAGCTGGTAGCTCTGATAATATTTCCAAGACTTGGTTTTTAATATCTTGGAACTGGTCGGATGTTTCTTCAGAATTGGATACTGTAGTTAGAGAACCTGGTTCTGTAGGGCTTACTCCTACTTCTTTTGTAGTATCTTTTTCTTCTTGCATAATTTAATGATGTCCCTTCAATTACTAAGGTAGTTATGATAAACATTTGAGTGAATCTTATGGTCAATATTCCAGAGTTTTAAAGGACATGGCCTACTCTTAACTCAAAGTTATCTTGATTTTTCAAACATAAACCTAAACCAGAAAATCTGACATTGCAAGAATAATCATATATGGATTTAGCATATCTAGTGGTCTATTATTATTTCTACAAATCTTAAATCCTACATTTCGCACGACGAAATGTAATATCATGTCCGGTTAAATACTTAATAAATCACTACGGAGGAGTCAGGAGTCAGGAGTCAGGAGTCAGGAGAGAAAAAGAAGGAAAAGGAGAAGGCAGTTTTTGATTACAAAGCTACATGATATAAAACATCAAATTATAAAAATTTAAGAGTAACTATTGCAGAGTAAAGAAAAAAAGTTCTAACACTCCTATGTATGAGAAGAGTATTGCAGAAGAAAGCTGAGTAGTTCATATTATTAAGGCCATTAGTATCAAGTCTAAGTCACAAAAAATAGGTTTGATACTTTTGTTTTCTGAGCTTCAGGACTTTTTAAAATATCTACGCCAAATATATTTTGTGCAAGGTTTTATTGAAGTAAGATTTGTTCAAAATTTACTGTTTCTTTTCCACAACTATTTTCTGTTCTAATTTGAGCTACTTAATTTAACTTCTAAAATTATATTCAGCATTTTCATATATTAAATAGGTGGTAGTGGTGCATTGTTATGATGTCGTTCATTAATTGATAATGGATAATGGATAATTACCTCTGGTTAAAACCGTTACGGAATTGAATATAAGGAAATATCCTAGCACTTTTTTTCCCTTGAAAGGGTCGGCTAATAATTATTAATTATTTAATTAATAATTAATAATTATTAATTAGGGCTTGCTGATTAAATCTAAAAGTATTTACAGATAAAGATAAACACCTTTTTGGGGCTTTTAAAAACTGCGCCTGTTTCAGTCTAAAACCCTCAAAAAGTTAGTATTTTAGGCGCATAGTTGGGCAGAAAAATTATTCTTACAATTCTTACTCCTACCTCCTCTAAGTACCCATTTATCCTGTCTCCTGTCTCCTGTCTCCTGTATTCCCCTCCCAGGAGGGGAATATGGGGAGTCTGGGAGAAATTAAAATATATATCCTCGTTCTTCTGAATCTTGCTCAACATTAAATTTAGATGAACCCACCCGCTCCGCCACCCCAATGACTTAAAATTAATGGTAATTTCGGAATTACTTTTATGGAAGTATTTAACAATTACTAAATACTAATTTAGATGTTTCATTTCTCTATAAGATTGAGATGAAAGTTATAATTTTGAGACTAAAGATTTGAGATTTTCGATAGCTTCTTCATATCTATGTTTAGCTAAAGTAATTCCTTTTCCATCTGGCATTTTAAATTTTTCCCCTTTATCAGGAAGTAGATGTAAAGGAGTGCCGATAGATGCAGAGACTTTTCCTGAAGAATGAAAATCTTTGACATCGGTAACATAGGCATTTTGCCATGTAATGAGAGAATCTAATGAATTATCATTCCTAGTAAAATATTGAGGAAAACTTTGATATTGTTTATAGCAGAAATTAATTAATTCTTGTCTGATATATTTATAGGCCTTAGCTACACCTTTATGGCTTGTGTAATTGTTAAAAACAAATTGTTTGATTTTAGGTAATTTCAGCTCGAACTGCTTAACTTGCTTATTAAATGTGATAACTTTACTGGCATATTTTTTGAGAGATTCTGAAGGATATTGTTCATAAAGTAGCATTAAAATTCCTTTAATTCCTTCTAATGAAGTAAAATCAGCCATCATAGGAATTATTAAATAATCAGAAGAAAGTAACGCCATCTGTGTATAGATGGAAAAACTAGGATTGCAGTCTATGAAAACAACTAATTCTTTATATTTTTCTTTGTCAAACTCACTTTGACATAATCTTTTAATTGCTGTCATATGATTTTTCCATGCAGTAATATTTGCTGGATTAAGTACAGAATAATTAAGAGCTAACGACAAAGATTCTAAAAAAGAATCACCAGCAATTAAATACAGATTTTCTGGAATAGATTCATTATAGAGTGAGGCTCGAACTTTATAAGTAGAATTTTTTGGTAATGATTTAAAGTCAGCATTAGCTTTCAAAATCCAATAAATAAACCCTACTACATTACATCTTGTGTAAGTTCCTTGCAACTTTTGATTATTTTTATATCCTTTTTTTCCACCTCCAAGTAAAAGTTGATAAATGTTAGCTTGAGGACACATATCAATAACTAAAATTTGTGTCTCTGCATTATTTTAAGCATACAATATTTAAGCATTAGAACATAAAGTTGTTTGACCAAAACCACCTTTATTATTGTAAAAAGCATAAACTTTTATCGACATAAATACTTGCTCGTCAATTTATACTAAATTAGTATCTTATACTATAACAAATAATAGATATGTTGGCAAATTAAGCTCTAAAAATCTTGAAATTCTTTCAAAATTTTCATTGCCGAATAATTAAGGTTTAAAGCCTCTCCTTTCAAGGAGAAACAAGCGGTCGAGGGATGGCGTTAGCGGAGCGGGTCTGTAAGAACGGGTTTCCTCGCCATATCCAATCGACCAAGAGAGAAAAAAAAATCCCTTTTGCGTAAATCATCCCCTTGAAAATAAGAGGTAATTATTAATTATTAATGAGGGCTTGCTAATTAATTAGCAAAGTATTGACAGATAACGGTTTTAGCGTTTTAGGGTTTAAAAAAGTACCAGCTTTTGGGTGTAAAAAGCTCATGCATGCTAGTATTTTGGGATGATTATGGCAGAAAAATTGATAGATAATTCTTAACTCTTATCTCTTCGCTCATTCCCATTTTTCCTGTCTCCTGTCTCCTGTCTCCTGTCTCCTACCCCATCAAAAAGACTTTCCATACGCAAACCCTAATTATTAATTGTTGAAACTACTATATTTCTATAGAACCCCTAACCGTATCTTTATAAAGGTAGGGGTTTTTGACTAATAATTCAGAAGTCATAAGTTATACCAATTTATAAAATATTGCAAAGCGTGACAACACAGGGAAAAGGGAACAGGGAACAGGGAAAGAAAAACATAAATATTAAAGAGGAAAAAAGGTGGAAATTTTAGAATTTATGGGATTTATAATTTTTTCTTTTAGGAATAAATCAGAAATTAAGATGTAACTGCCTTTTTTGAATTTGGTATTAGGATATTGATATTTAATTTATATAGTTATAGATATCTCCAATAATCAAAAATAAAGTCAATTATTGCACTCTTATTCATCAATTATTTCCTCCTACTCCCTATTCCCTATGCATGAAGGAGATGCTTAATAGAACCCATTTGATATCTATAGATAAACTTTGGGTTTAAACTTCCTTAAACGCAAAGCATTACTTACCACAGAAACTGAACTAAAAGCCATTGCTGCACCAGCAATCATTGGATTTAATAACCAACCAAAAAAGGGATATAAAATACCTGCAGCAATGGGAATACTCAAAACATTATAAATATAGGCAAAAAATAGATTTTGACGAATATTTTTCATAGTGGCATGACTGAGTTGAATTGCCGTAACAATTCCCCACAAATCTCCAGAAATTAAAGTTAGATCGCTAGCTGCCATTGCCACATCTGTACCTGTACCAATAGCAATTCCTACATCTGCTTGAGCTAATGCTGGAGCATCATTAATTCCATCTCCTACCATCGCGACGATTTTATGCTTTTGTTTTGAACTATTTCTTTCTTGTTGAATAGATTGAATAATACTAGCTTTTTGGTCAGGACGTACTTCAGCAAAAATTCTTTTAATACCCACTTCAGAGGCGATCGCTTCTGCTGTTTTTTGGTTATCTCCTGTTAACATTACTACTTCTAATCCCATTTTTTGTAGAGCTTTCACTACTTCCCCAGAAGATGGTTTAATTGCATCAGCAATTCCAATTAAACCTTCAATTTTTCCGTCAATAACTATTAAAGCAGTAGTTTTCGCTTCACTTTCCCATTGTTGACGATTTGATTGTAAAGTTTGAGTATCAATTTTCAATTCATCCATCCATCTTTGTGTACCAATTTGTACCAACTTTCCTGATACATTTCCCTGTACTCCCATTCCTGCTACAGCTTCAAAATTAGTCACTTCTGGTAGGGGATTTTTTACTCCTTGAGATTGAGCATAATTAACTACAGCTTCCGCTAAAGGATGTTCTGAATTTTTTTCTAAAGCAGCAGCTATTGCTAATAGTTCAATTTCATTATTATTAGTGACACCTTTAACCGTAATATAGTTAGTAACACTAGGTTTTCCTTGAGTAATTGTTCCAGTTTTATCACAAACAATAGTAGTTAATTTATGTGCTAATTCTAAGCTATCTGCACCTTTAATTAAAACTCCATTTTCTGCTCCTTTCCCAGTACCAACCATAATAGAAGTGGGAGTTGCTAAACCCAAGGCACAAGGACAAGCAATAATTAAAACTCCTACCGTAGTAATCATGGCAAGAGTTACATTTCCCATGGTATTAAACCAAATAATAAAAGTTAGAATCGCAATGGATATTACTGCGGGAACAAACCATCCAGTTATTTTATCTGCTAATTTTTGAATAGGTGCTTTACTGCATTGAGCATCTTTTACCAATTGTACAATTTGTGCCAAAACTGTATCTTTACCAACTTTTGTGGCTTGAAATTTAAAACTTCCTGTTTTATTAATTGTTGCTCCAATCACCTCATCTCCTACTTGTTTTTTCACAGGAATTGCTTCACCTGTCACCATAGATTCATCAATAGAAGATTCTCCTTCTACAACTTCACCATCTACAGGAATTTTTTCTCCAGGGCGGACTAAAATTACATCTCCTACTACAACTTCTTGAATTGGAAGATCGCTCTCTTTTCCATTACGAATAACTCTAGCAGTTTTTGCTTGTAAACCCATTAATTTACGAATAGCTTCTGAAGTTTTTCCTCTAGCACGATTTTCCAATAGTTTTCCTAATAGGAGAAGGGTAATAATAACTGATGAAGCTTCATAATAAACTTGGGGTTTTAAACCTTGAGTAATAAAAAAATTGGGGTTGAAAGTAGCAAATAAAGAATATAAATAAGCAGCACCTGTTCCTAAAGCAACTAAAGTATTCATATCCGCAGTATGATGTTTAAATGCTTTAAATGCTCCTACAAAAAAACTTTTACCACACCATAACTGTACAGGCAAACTCAAAAATAATTGCACCCAAGAATTATGCAGCCAACTAGGAATAAAAGGAATATGTAATCCTGTCATTGCAGGTAGGGAACCAATGAATAATAAACTACTAATAATTCCCCCAAGAATAACTTTACGGATTAACTCTTTTTCTTCTGCTTCCCTAACTTTTTTTTCAGTATCTTCTTCTTGTTCAGATTCTGCAAAAGCATGATAACCAGCTTCTCTTACAGATTCTTGAATATGAGTTAAATTAGTTTCTTGAGAATAATAAGAAACTGTAGCTTGAGAGAGGGCAAAATTAACATTACATTCAATGACTCCTGATACTTCTTTAATTGCTTTTTCAACCCTATTTGCACAAGCAGCACAACTCATTCCCTGTAGACGAATACGAATAGTTTCCATCACAACAACCTCAATATGTTTCAAGAATTAAGAATTTAGAATTAAGAATTTAGAATTACCTTTTCTTATAAATAAGAGGATTAGATCAAAGGATTTTTTTTCTTCTCTTGGTCGATTGGATATGACGACGAGACCGAGCCATCCCACCCTACGGGAAGCTACGCTAACGACCGCTTTTTTCTCCATGAGTGGAGAGGCTTTATACCTGAATTTTTCCGTAAGGGATATTAACTATTTTATAGAAATTTCCAAGAAGAGTGAGGTACAAAATTGGTTGGTTTTAGGGAATAGGGAAAAGAAGACAAATAAAGATAGGTGTACCTCACACTTACCGAGAAACGCTATATCTAATTTTATACAACTCAAATTTATCGGTCATTAAATTTCTTCTGATTTTCTTTTTTTTTAGTGGGTTATTCAACAATTGATAATGAACAATGAATAATGGATAATTACCTCTTTTTGAAAGAAGAGGATTGAACTTAAGGAAAATATTTTATTTTTATTTTCTTCATAAATGATAGCCTTAGCGACAAAGGAGCGTCGGAACGAGGGTCAGATATATTAGAGCAAATTAAGCAATTATCAATTATCAATTGATAATCTAATTCTAATGAGGATTTCGGGTAGTATTAATATTCAGTTTGTATCGTATATGAGTATAAAATGTTCATCATTGTTTTTCATTACCTAATTATTAATAATTAATAATTAAATAATTTTGGTTTAAAGCCTCCCCTTGATCGGGGAAAAAAGCGGTCGAGGGATGGCTCGGTCTCGGAGCTGTCCGACCATCGACCAAGAGAAGAAATAATATTTCCTTATATTCAATCCTCTCGGTTTTAACCTTCTTGTAATTATCAATTATCCATTATCAATTATCAATTAATGAACTGTTCCCTATTCCCTATTTCCTAAAATCTAAAATATCTCACAACTCAAATAAGATTGCTATCTATTGATATTGCCACTTAAATATGAATTTCAGATGAAATGAGTTAGCTACAATAGAGAAAGGGTATTGAAACATTTTTACTGCAAAATTTACATAAAATTAGAGTCAGTAATCAATTCTATATAGATACTTCTATGGGTTAATCATCTAATTAGGATTTCCGGTAGGATTAGTACTCAGTTTGTCTTTTGAGTAGAAAATGCCGATGATTGTTTCTTCCATACCTATTTCCTTTTCCCTCTTTCCTAAAATCTCAAATATCTCACAACTCAAATAAGATTGCTATCTATTGATATTGCCACTTAAATATGAATTTCAGATGAAATGAGTTAGCTACAATAGAGAATAGGGTATTGAAAATTTTTTACTACAAAATTTACATAAAATTAGAGTCAGTAATGAATTCTATGTAGATACTTATATTTGATAGTTAACCTCAAAGAGAAACATAGCTATCGCCTATAAAATTTGTCTAATAATTTTATAATTTTCTCTGCACTAACAGCTCTGGCAATTGCTTTAATTAAGGTTTTAAAAATTAATTATTTTTCGTTAATTCTATCCATTTTAAGGAGAGCATTGACTAATCATGAAAATTTTTATTTATTATCGCCTTAAAATGGGAGGCTTTATACCATTTCTCAAACACTTTTCTACATTTTGTTGAGTGGGGGAGAAGTAAAAAGTAAGAATAATTAACATTAACTGGGCTATTTTCAACAAAAAGGTGATTTTCATTGTTAAATACAGTATTTTTAGCTAGAAAAACTACATATTTTTAGCACAACAAGTAATACCAGTGTGATAAATGTTTGAGACTTTTTTGCCTATTCCCTGTTTCCTATAACTAGAGTTTTATAACATTCTTTTTTCAAAATCGTATAACAGAGATTAATCTAAAAATAAAATAGTATTTTACTATTATAAAAAATGTTGTAAATACTTACCTTCAAAATAGCGATCGCCAACCTCATTTCACACAAACAAGTATTTTTATCCCATAAAAATTATTGATATTTATGTTAGACTTAAAAAAAGTAATAAAGCACCATCATATTAGATTTAGATATGAATAATCCTAATAATACTGCTATTTCCTTTCATCATGTAAATAAGATTTATCCTAATAAAACAATTGCTTTGCAAGACATAAATTTTACAATTAATCATGGTAAATTTGTGACTTTTGTTGGTCCATCTGGCTGTGGAAAAAGTACAGTATTGCGATTAATATCAAAATTAAGCGAAGTTAGTTCAGGAAAAGTTGAATCAAATATAGACCGGGATAAAAATGAATTAGCTTTTGTCTTTCAAGAACCAGCTTTAATGCCTTGGTCTAACGTTATTGATAACGTACATTTACCTCTAAAATTAATAGGAAAATCTCTCAGAGAATCTCGAACAATAGTACAAGAAGCGATTAATTTAGTAGGATTAGATGGTTTTGAACGTTCTTACCCACGACAACTATCAGGTGGGATGAAGATGCGAGTTTCTATTGCTAGAGCATTAGTAACTAACCCAAGAATTGTTTTGATGGATGAACCTTTTGGAGCTTTAGATGAAATGACTCGCAGTAAACTGAATAGCGATCTATTAAGGGTATGGCAAGAACGAAATTGGACTGTAGTTTTTGTCACTCACAATATTTATGAAGCGGTGTATTTATCTCAACAAGTAATTGTTATGGCTGCCCGCCCTGGTAGGGTAGTAGCAGATGTCAAAATAGATGTGAATTATCCTCGTAATGAAGATTTCCGAATGTCGCAATTATGTAATGAATATTGTCGGGAAATTTCTAATTATTTGGAGATGGGAGTATCAGGTCATTATAGTAATTAGCATTTATATTTTAAGGAAGAAGGAAGAAAGTAGAAGGAAGAAAGTAGAAGGAAGAAAGTAGAAGGAAGAAAGTAGAAGGAAGAAAGTAGAAGGAAGAAGAAAAAATATTGCGTTGTCTGAATTTTAAGCTGTCAATCTGTCCTAATCTTTCCTTCGACTACTTTAACAAAAACAATTATAAATAATTGGATATTAAATAGTCTCTAGTTAAATACCGATAAAAAATGTTTGAAGAAGAAATAAAATTAACTATCAATTATCGTATACAAGATTATATAGAAGCAAATCGTATTGATTTTCGTAGTCGATTTATTTTCCAAATTCTACGATTTATTGCTCTATGTTATGTATTATTTTTAGCTTTATTCATTGCAGTCAGTCCTCATCCTAATTTTTATGCAATCTTCGTTTTGATTTTGTTTCTAGCATTTGTATTTTATGAATGGACCTGGCTGCCTTTTTTGTCTAAAAATTTATTTGAGAAGCAAAGAAAATTTTTTAAGAATCAAGTTACTTTAATTTTTAAACAAGATGAAATTATTGAAATTTGTGCTGATCAAGAACTAAAACTTAGATGGTTTTACAAACATATTACAACACCTAAAATGCTGTTGATATTTATCAACCCACAAGGTTTTATAATAATTCCTAAAAAATATTGTTCTAGTGAAGAGCAATACGAAAAAATATGTTATCTAATAACTAAATTTCCTCAAGGTAATTAAACCATGTACCTAGCACCTACCACCGCTCCACCTAGAAAATTATTTGTAGCAAACATTTATCATTTTCTTTGTGGGTTTAATACCCCACCGTCAACGGGGGTGTTCAAAATTACTTGGGGTTAGAATCCCCATGTAATTTTCCTCCTGTCTCCTGTCTCCTGTCTCCTGTCTCCTTCTTCAACACGCTTGGTATAAGACTTCCCTGAATTAAATTTCATTATCCATATTCCTGATTGAAAGTCTCTGTTTTGCCTTTTTTTCTTTCCTCTTCAACTAAACATTAATCTTAAAATTACCTAGATATAGCAATACAAGAATTGGGCGCGGACATTTTTCAATCCTCAAACCTTTTTACAGTTTGCTATTCCCTATTCCCTATTCCCTATTCCCTAGCGCTATACTTTTCAACCAGTATTTGAGTATAACTATTCAAAGGAAAATCAAAAGCAACTTCAGGAGTAACCCACTGCTCTATAAAACTGATACAAAGCTTCACATAACGTGACAATCTGATGTTTACTTCCTGCTTTCCTACGGAATGCTACGCAAACCACTGAGGCCGTCGGCGGTTACTCATCCACAGGCATTCAC
>NZ_JAAHGM010000042.1:0-59887 GCF_010692625.1 Okeania sp. SIO2C2 | reverse complement strand
GCCATTTCGAGGGATTTTTTCTAGATTATCTTTCTGTTCTATGGTCAGATCAACTTGATCTGGCCGACCTCTTCCCATAATACGATCCTCCATTGCTGACTAGATTTAATCCACTATTTTAGCTGTGCGCTCCAGAACAAAATTGCAGTTAATCGGATTTACATCTAAGTACTGAACTTCGGTAACATTTGGACACAAAGCAGCCGCAAAGGAATGTGTTCCAATCCCCCCACCAAAATCCAAAACCCGACCTTTAGCAAAATCAGCAATTAAATGTAGCATATTACCGATATAATCACAGCTTTTTAAATGCCATGCTGCTAATTCTAAGATATAGGTTGCTCCGACTCGGTCTCGATAAAATTCGATTGCCATTTCCCAATCAAAGTTTTGTCCCAACTTAGTCATAGCTTGATTACTTTCCTGAATTCGAGTCTCAAGGGTATGTCGATCTATCTGCAAAAACTCCTGGATGTGGTTTTTCAGATCGAAAGAATTGTCCCAATCAGCTTTGAGAAACTCAGGTTTAGCTGCAGTTAACATAGAAAATGACTCCTGAATTTTGTAAACTTGATGTTGCCGTTCTTAGAAACCTACGATAATCTATAATTATCTGTTCTATTCTTGCTTCTACCTGGCAACGTCGGCGTTATCCAGTCCACAAGCTGACACGGACGTTTGCTGCGCAACGCTAGCGCGAAACGCGGAACGCGGAGCGTAGCTCTCACTGCCCCCCCATAGCTAAATTTAACGCTGCATTTCCTACGGAATGCTTCCCTACGGGATGCTACGCAAACGCAAACAAGTCTTGATCGCATCTAAAATTGCAGTGTTCGCAATTGAACAAACGCTCTGATAAAAACAGAGACTCGCGATTCAGTTCCACAGTTAGGGCAGGTTTTAGAACTAGGAAACCATCTATCAACAATGGTTAATTTAGAGCTGTACAGTTGACATTTGTACTCTAGCTGTCTACGAAACTCATAAAAACCCATAGACTAGGGCAGCCTTAGCTAGCTTATAGTTGGCCATCATTCCTGATACATTCAGGTCTTCACCCACCGCTTTTGCTCCCCTCCCAGCAGGGGATGGGGGTGGGTTGTAGTTAAGAGCCAAATAAGTAGGCACGTTTATGCAATGTATCTTTACGAATGTTAGCTATTTTACTGTGTAGTCTAGCTATTTTTAGTTGTGCTTTTTTCCAGTTATTGGAAAACTTGGTTTTATGCCTGTTAAGGTATTGCAGTCGTGATAGTAATAATTCTAACTTTTTTTTTTCGATTTAGCACCATCAAACATTTCGCAATAGTGATAATGTTGCTAAGGTTTTTACTCCTAAATCTACACTAACTACATCTACTGACTTCTCACTAATTTGAGGTTCTGTTTTGATCTTGAAACTAATGAACCAGCGGTTAGCTTTTCTACTAATAGTTACAGACGACAGATTGACATTATCTGGCAAGATTTCAAAAGTTTTAACCCATCCAATTCTAGGTAATTTTATCTGACCCACCCCTCTTGCTCCCCTCCCAGAAGGGGATGGGGGTGGGTATTGAACCATCTAAAGTGTTTGCGTAGTATTCCGTAGGAAAACTATCATCTTTGCCTTTTTTGTTGAATTTAGGTTAACCAGAGACTTTCTTAAAGTAACGCTTCCAAGCTGATGACAAATATTTCAAAGCATATTGAGGTGCTGTTTTAGACACTTCGTAGTACCAATAGTTTTGAGGTTTAACCATTGCTACCAAAAGCAAAGGCCAAGTCAATAGCAGTAGGAAATTTAATTTTGCTATCAGGATTAATAGAATTGTGATTAAGGATGTTTCTAGTCAGCCATAATCCCCAATTACAGGCATGACGAGCCACACCAGCGTGTTGGGCAAGTAATGTTTTTTGTTGATTTGTGGGTTGCAACTCAGTTTTGAATCCTAGTAGCATAAAACAGATAATCGGAGATTATTATAGATAATACCAGATTATAGGTAACAGTTACAAGTCCTTATCAACTCAATGACTAATCAGATAGTGATTAAGTTGAGTAGCTGCCATCTTTTTATCTCTCTTTTTGCCCCATATTTGCATGGAGTATTGCACCATTAATAACTGGGTTAGTCGCTGCAAAATAAATGGTTTGTGCAATCTCTGAAGCTTCGATTAAACGATTTTGAGCATTCATAGTTTTTATCTGCTCAATAATTGTCTCATCATGATTAAGATGATTTCGTAACATTGGGGTATCGGTAAAACCAGGACAAACACAAGCTGTATGAATACCTCGATCTATTAAATCCTGACAAGTGGCTCGCATTAACCCCACTGCTGCGTGTTTAGAAGTGACATAACTAAAGGCACCAGGCACCGCCTTTTCTGAGAGAGTGGAACCCACATAAATAATAGCAGACCCCTTTGACATTTTTGGCATGACTATCTGATTCAATATAGTTGGAGCAACCATATTAATTTCCAAGATATCTCGTAAATTATTGGCTTGAATATTTTCTACATTATCCTTATCTAACCGGGCAGCATTGTGAACTAAAATCACCCTTTCAGAATTTTCTAATTTAGGTAGTAACTCTTGTTTCAAATTTTCCTCAAAACCTTTTGCAGCTAAATCTACCTGAATATTAACTACATCTGTCAACGGACATAAATTTCTAGAAAGGTTAATAACCTGAAATTCCTGTTCCAGAAATAGTTTAGCTGTTGCCAATCCTATGCCACGACTTCCACCAGTTATAACCAAATATTTTTTGCTCATTTTTTACTCCAAAAACTGCTACCTGACTGACCAGGACCAGAGAATATTTTAACTTCTATTGTGTGAATAAGATGCTCTTGATTTTCTTGTACATTAACAAGTAATTGTTGCAAAAACCAATGAGAAAGCTCCTCTACAGTAATATTTCGCACCGGAAGCAACTTTACATCTCGTTTAAGAAATGGTATTTTCTCTTTACCACCATTGAACAAAGCATAGATATATTCATCGAATTCTTCTATTTTGAGATAAGGATTTTTTAATGGCAGTAGAAACACTTCATCAAGAAATTGACAAATATTAAGGATAATTTCTTTGTAAATACCATAGTCAAAGGTCATGCCATTGTTTGTCACTTCAGCCTCGAACATGACATATACAGAAAAACTATGACCGTGCAGATTTTCTCTTTCACTATCTGAAAATATAGTGAAGTGACCTGCTGAAAAGTTCATTGCTTGTTTGAATAGTTCAATTTTAGTCAGTTGATTGTTCATACAAAATTTAATAGCAAATTACACTAAGTTTAATTTAGCCAGATTACATAGTCATTGGGGAATCAACATAAATATTTGGTTCTTGCAGATAAAATTCTATGCCCAAATTTTTCAATTCCTTAGAAATACTCTGATTTACAACTTCCAAAAGTCTCTTTCTTAGCTGAATAGAATTTTCACTTGAACCTAAAATAAAGAATGTCACCCTAGCGCGACTTTGATCCATAGTATCATGGTCAAATACTGCTATTTTTGTGCTACCTGGGTCAATACCAAATACTGAATCTGTACTATTTTTAACTACTTGCTGAACTAGAGCTTTTTCTCGTTCTATCAGTTTTTTAGTAAAGTCTAAATATAATAAGACCATCACTTTTTTACCACGGGTAATATTCTCAATTCCTGCATTGGCTAATTGGTTATTAGGAACAATATTATAGTGTACCCGTGGCAGCTTTCCTGATTTTTGTAGAGCGCAAACCAATAGATTCTACTCTGCCATACATCTGACCTTCTCCTAATGAGCAACGAATATAATCTCCAGGAATAAAAGGACGGTCTAAATACAATACAACAGTACCAAATAATTGCTCCAAAGTTTTGGAAGCAGCAAAACTAATAGCTACACCACCAATAGATACTCCAGCTAACAAACCTGTCAATGGAAATCTTTGACTTTGAGCATAACCTATTGCTGCAATAAATCCAATCGCTACATTTACTATCGTCTCAAATACTAAGAGTAACTCATCAGCTTCTAAGCCAGATTTACGAATAATTTCAATGCCATATATCATGAGTAACTGCTGAAATAAACGGGAAGCTAACCAGGCAATGCTAATAACTACAGCCAGAATGATTAAAGGATTAAAGAAATTGTATAATGCTTTGTACTCTTCCAGCCAAACTGAGGATAGAGAAATTAATATAAATGTTCCTGCAACTTGGAAAGGTTTTGTCAGTGGACGAATAAAGTTATTAGTAATTTCTTTACTTGAATAGGGCAAAAACTTATTAATAATTAATTGCACTATTCCTGGGGTATATTTTCCTATCAATACAGCTCCCAAGGCAAATATCAAAAAAATTAGATAGTGAGGAATGCTAGAACCTTCCAAAAAAATATATAGCTGATTTACCTCGTTAATTATATTTGAGAAAAACATAGAAAATTAAACTGTAATTGGTGAATCAACATAGATACTAGGGATACTAGGTTGCTCTATATCAAAAGCAATACCATATTCCTTAAGTTTCAAAGTAATTCTTTGGCTAGCATTATCCAACATTTGACGACGCAAATCCATAGATACTTTACCAGAACCTAAAATAAAAAATGTAATCTGGGCTTGAGTTATATCTTGTAAGTTAGAATTCTGTGAATTTTTAAAGGTAATATCAGTATTACGAGGCTCTATGCCAAATACATCACTTGTACTTGCTCAGATAACTAGACGTATTAATGCTTGTTCTTCAATATCTACCTGACGATAAAAAGTTAAGTATAGAATCGACATAACTTTCTTGGCTGCGGTAAAGTTTTCAATATTTACCTGTGTCAGAGAATTATTAGGAATAATAATTAATGTACCTTTACCAGAAGAACGGATTTTAGTAGAGCGTAAACCAATTGATTCTACCCTACCAAAAGTACCATCTGGGAGACCAATATAATCATCTACTACAAAAGGTCTATCTACATAAAGTACGATACCACCAAGTAATTGACTTAAAGTATTTTGAGTAGCAAAAGCAACTGCTACACCTCCTACTCCTAAACTGGCAATAATACCAAATACATTAACTTGATAGGTCTGAGCAAAAATGATAATAGCTAATACAAGAATGATAAAGTTAGCAATAAATTTACCTACTACAAATAAGTCACTATTAGCTTTTTGATCGCTTCTAAATGCTGCTTCTATTAAATAAACATCAAAAAATTGTTTAGCAAATTGAAAACCTAGCCAAGTAGTAGCAATAGTTAAGATTAAACTCAGAGTAATTTCTATAATATATACCTGAGAATATGGTGTAACAGCCAGAAGAGTTATCTCAGATATGGCTATGGCAATTACTACTCCAATTAGTGATTTATTTGGAGATATAATAATTTTATATGCTTCGGAAATTTCTGTAGATATAATCCTCTCTATTAATTCAGGCAGTTTGCGAATTCCGATAACTACGACTATTCCTATGACTGCGATGGCAAATATTTGCAGGATTTTACTAATATCTATTACTATTTGTTCAGGAATTTGAATAGTTTCGGTCATAAACAATCTTTATTTGAAAATAATTTTATGAATTTGATTTAATTTTTATCTCTTAGTTGATTTTTTTATTATACTCTAAAATTTTAAAAATTTTGATTTATGCTAAATTCGGTTATGATCAGCTACTTATATAAATAATCGCCAAATTCTCTTTAATCAAAGAATTTAATTTCTTTGAACATAGTCTCAGTAAAATTTTAAAAATTTTGATTTATGCTAAATTCGGTTATGATCAGCTACTTATATAAATAATCGCCAAATCTTCTTTAATCAAAGAATTTAATTTCTTTGAACATAGTCTCAGTAAACTCGAATGTATCACCCAGTTTACTTGAACAACTAAAATTATTGTCTGTTTAAATTTAAGTTTTATCGAGGTTAAAATCAGTGAATGATCCACTGATTTTAACCCGTTTATATCTTTTTTATGTATAGCTTGAAAAGACTTGATTCAAGTAATTTACGAGGAAAGAGGATTTAGTCTGAAAAAATAGCGATCACCTAAATTATATTATTGATTAGACCTAGGCGTGAAAAAGATATAGATTTTTTGCAGGAGTAGGCAAAAGCTCATCTGGCAACAGGCAACAGGTAAGATATTTTGACGCGCGAAGGCACTAAAAAGGATTTTTTAGGGTAAATTTTTCTTTCCTTAGCTGATCTAATTAAAAGATTTATTTATTTTCCACCAGATGTCTATTAATTAATTAATTAAATTAATTAAAAAGTTGGCGATCGTGTTAGAGGTGCTGAACACTATCGCTTTTAATTTCATCTTATTTTTACTCAGGAAACTCAGGAATTACCCATTTAGGAGGAGCCATTCTTTTCTTCATAACTGCTTCTTCAGCTATTTCCAACATTTTATCTAAGGGAGTATCATCAATAAACTTTGATGTTTCTTTTACATATTCCTGATTCGGGCATTTGTCACCTAAAACACATCCATTAACACAAGCTTCTGCACAATTTACAGTGTTTTCCATCCTATTTTCCTCTGGTAGTTTAGTTATTTTATAGCAGATAACTTTTTCTAGTTATCCACTTCAGCAGTCATCATTTGACTTTCAATATTATCATAATCTCTATTAGTTTTAATTTTTTCCAAATAATATTTATCAGTCAACTCATCAAAACAAGAAAATATTTCATTAAGTAAATTAACTAACTGCGTAGGAAGAATATTTTCTGATAACTGAGTAAAACCTACTAAGTCAGCAAACAAAATAGTTACTTCGGCAAAACTTTCAGCAATATTTTCCTGTTCTTCCTTTAATTTTTCTGCAATAGGTTTAAGCAAAATATTTAACAACAGAAGTGAAGAAATGGATAACAGAGAAAAATTATAACTCTACTTTGAGAAGCTGGGCTTAATATAATTAGGTTTTTACTATAAAATCAAACTCGTTCAAACGCTCAGAAATAAAACTAATACTCAGAATAATGGAATTGATAATCCTGGTAGAGGAATTAAAACTCTGTCTAATTGATGCACTGTAGGTAAGGCTTAGATATGAAACTAATGGTAGAGGAGGTAGATATATAGTCATTCCAGTTAAGATTGAGACAAGGGTTTCTTGCCTTGAAAGAGTTTCAGCTAAAAAAGTGTTCCAGTCTTATTCAGAATGACTATAATTAGTAATTCACTACTCCCTACTTCTCTACATCAAAAGTGGATAATTTATTAGATATCAATTTTCAAGAAACCTAAAATTACCCACAATTTTTGATAATTTAACTGCTGCCTAACTGACTAATCCTTTGCTAAGTAACTCATAAAGAAAAGAGTTAATAAAAGTTAGTCCTAAAGAACCAATTAATGCACTCCAAAATCCCCAACGTAGTCTAAATCCACTTACTAGCCAAGCTGCTAAACCAAAGATAACAAGATTAACAACTAGAGTAACTAAACCAGGAACAAGTATGTTAGCTGGCAGAGCTAAAGTATTCAAAACTGGACGTACAAATACATTCAAAAGCCCAAAGATCGCCGAAGAAATCAACGCAATATTAAAATCATCAATTTCTACCCCAGTAGGCAACTTAGAAATAATAAACAAACTAACCGCAGTAATCAACCACATAACAATCAGTCTAACAATCTCTTCACTAGCCATTTTTTTCTCCTTAATTAATACAAATCTAAACATTAAATCGGAAGAGCAAAACATCTCCTTCCTTCACAACATAATCTTTGCCTTCACTCCTCATCAAACCCTTTTCTTTAGCAGCAGTCATCGAACCAGTAGCTACTAAATCATTATAGGCAATTGTTTCTGCTCGAATAAAACCCCGCTCAAAATCAGTATGAATTACACCAGCAGCTTGAGGAGCTAACATTCCAGCCTTAATCGTCCAAGCTTTGGTTTCTTTTTCTCCAGTAGTAAAATAAGTACGTAATCCCAATAATTCATAAGTCGCCTTAATCAGAGATTTTAATCCACCTTCTTCTACTCCCAAAGATTCTAAATAATCAGCTCTTTCCTCCTCCGGTAACTCAATTAATTCTGATTCTACCTGAGCTGAAATTATCACAACTTGAGCATTTTCCACAGCAGCAATATTGCGGACTTGTTCAACCCAATCATTTCCACTAGCTAAATCATCCTCAGACACATTAGCAGCATAAATTATTGGCTTAGAAGTTAACAAATTTAAAGGTTTAATCAACAGAAATTCTTCTTCATTTAAGTCAGCCATTCTCACCGACTTACCTTCATTTAAAATCCCCTCTAATTTTGTCAAAACTTCTAACTCTGCCTGAGCATCTTTACTGGTACGAGCTTGTTTTTTAGTTCGTTCAATTCGGCGTTCAACTTGAGCTAAATCGGACAAAGCCAATTCTAAATTAATTACCTCAATATCTCGCACTGGATCGACAGAACCAGAAACATGAATAATATCCTCACTATCAAAACAACGGACTACCTGAACAATAGCATCAACCTCTCGAATATTAGATAAAAATTGATTACCTAAGCCTTCTCCTTTACTAGCACCTTTTACTAAACCAGCAATATCAACAAACTCAATTCTAGTAGGAATAGTTTGAGCAGAATTAGAAATTTTAGTCAGCACATTTAACCGCTCATCTGGCACCGACACCACACCAACATTGGGTTCAATTGTGCAAAATGGAAAGTTAGCAGCTTCCGCTTTAGCATTAGCAACCAAAGCGTTAAATAAGGTAGATTTTCCGACGTTGGGTAGTCCGACAATTCCAGCTCTGAGCATAAATTTAAGTCAAAAATTAAAAGTAAAAAGTTAAAAATTAAAGAAATTACAGGTAGGGTTACTGTATAACTGCCTATTTAGATTAGGATAGCAGAACGAAAGAAGAATCTTGATTTCTTAGCTAAGTCCTAATAAAAATTAAAAATCAAAAAATAGACTTTCTTATTCAGGTAATTCCACAAGCAATTATAGGTGCTAGATTTGATAACAATAAAATCAATACATTTTGCTGGTCTTTGAAAAAATTGGCTCAGAACTTAATTTTAAGAAATGTGAAGAATAGTTCATAAGAGTTTTTGAATATGATTTACTTCTAGAAGTATGTAAATCAAAATTTTATTGCTAAGTAGTGCTTAAAATTTTGAGAATTAGAATTAACAAGCATAAAAACTATTGTGCAATGGTTAAAGAAAGAATAATCGGAACTACAGAAGCATCATATTTACTAGGTATTTCAGCTCAACGTTTGCGGATATTATTGGCTCAAGGTAGGGTAAAAGGTGCTTACAAAGAAAAGGGCTTTTGGAAAATTCCCATTTATGGGCCTGAAGATCATGAAATGCCAGTAATTATTCCTGGTACCAGAGGACCGAAAGGTATTTGGTGTAAGCGGAGGCGTACTAAACCGACAATGATTCATGTTAATCAGCACATAATTCAGCACAATGCAAATAACCCACTAAAAGATATAAAACCAGTAGTTTCTTTGAAGCAGACTAACCGAAATAACTATGGTTATCAATTGGAAATTAAAGGTCCTTGTCGAATTGTTTATCGACCCCACGACCCAGCTAGCTGTGGCGCTCATTTGTGGATTGACACTTTTAGTCCTGTGCAATTTGTAGATATGAATTTTAATCCGGTCAGTGCTAGGCGAGCTTATAAATACATATAGGTAAGTTAAGTAAGTAGATAAAATTTAGATTTTTTGCAATATCTGTCGTGATAAGCTGATAGTTAAATTCACAAAAATTAACGACAGATGGATAGTGCTGTGAAAAATCAAGCCCTTGTAGATGCTTTGGCTAATCTGCCGGAGAACGCAAATGAAGCGCAAGTTAGTGATATTTTTGCATCTAAATTATTTAATTTTTTAGGTTTTGAAGAAAATGAAAGAGTACCTCAATTTTCTACAGGAACTGGTACTCAAGCGGTCGATAATGCTCTACGTCATAATAGAGAAAATGACATATTTAATCAAACCAAAACTAATCCAGATGTGCTTGTAGAATTGAAAGCTCGGAATATTAATTTAACTGTTGATTCAAAAGGATATAAAGAGATTGATAAACAAATAAAACGGTATTTATTAGCAGAAAATTGTAGATCGGCGAAGTGGGGAATAATTACCAATGCTAAACACATCCAATTATTCAGAAAGCATGAAAAAGTTATTCATCCGGCGACAGTTTGTCTGGAAATTAATTCAGAAAATATTATCAATATCGCTACATTAATTAAAGAAAAAATTGATCGACGACAAAAAGCATTAACAGTAGCAGTTTATAATTATAAAGGCGGAGTAGGAAAAACTACAACTACAGTTAATACGGCAGCAACTCTATCACTGTATGGTAAAAAAGTTTTGATTGTTGATTTTGATCCTCAAGGAGACCTAACAAAATATCTAGCAATTCCAACAAGTGTACCTACCTTTTATGATTGCTTAATAGATAAGAATATTAATGTTAAAGATATAATTGATCCTTACGAATATAAAAGATACGGTTTTGATGTAATACCTGTGCATGAAGATAGTAATTGGAATGAGATTGGACAACAAATTACTTTTGATCGATTAAGCAAAAAATTAGAGCCACTAAAAAATAAATATGACTATATCTTTATTGATTCTCCTACTAACTGGCAAATCTTTAGTCAGAGTGCTGTTTATGCAGCAGATGTAGTTTTAATTCCAGTAAAAAATCTATGTTCAGCCTCCCTAGAAAATGCAGCTACAACTATCAAGGAATACATACCACAAGTTCAACAAACAAGAAGAAATAATCAAGATTTTGGGCCTGTGGCTTTACCAATTTTCTTCAATAATGGACGAATGAGTGAAGCTCAAAAGAAAAGTGTTCAAATCTATATTAAAAAATTGATTCTAGATGCTAAAAAGAATCCTAATAATAAATTTGAGCTTTTACCCTATTTTTATCCCCGCTATGCAGCAGGAAAAAACATGGAAATATTTGAGTTGCGTGATTATGCACCTATAGCAAGTTCTACTTTTGATGGTAAACCTGCTGTTTATAGATATAAGTTAGCTCGTGAATATTATAAGAGTCTAGTTAAGGAGTATTTTATACAATGAGCAATTTAAGTAAAATTGATAAGTTGATACATTTGTATATAGATGAAATTTAACTGAGATATGGAAAAAATGCTCCATAATTTTTAATTTCATCAACGGCAAAATTTCTCAATGAAACTGGTGAAAGAAACTAAGTACTTGTTATTTTTATTTTTAAATAAGTAGGAGAAAATCGATATAAAGTGATTGATTATTTGATTTTCGCAAATAAATATTATTATTATATCGATTTGGTGAAGGAGTATTTTTAACAATGAGCAATTTGAGTAAAGTTGGTAAATTAATATATCTATATATGGATGAAATTGAACTGGGAGATGGAATAGATACTTCAGAATTTCTAATTTCAGCAACGGCAAAAGTTCTCAATGAAACTGGTGGAAGAAACTGGATACCTATCATTGTTAAGGAAGTGGGAGAAGATAAATATGAAGTAATTGGCAATTCTTTTATTTTTGCCGTAGCTGAAGCTGCTGGTTTAGAAAAAGTTTGGTGTGTTATTGCTGATGAAAGTGAGACGACTGAAAAAATTAGCAAAATTTTGTCTGGGGAAAAAACGCCACAAATAAATCTTTCTACCGCCACAAGAGACGAAATTAAAACAGCACTTCAATACTTAATTGAAAAACCAGACAGTCAACTTAAAGGAGTGAAACTAGCAGTAGCCACAAATCGTATTGATGAAGCACCACGTCAATATTGGAAAGATTTTAAACCTATCACAAAATTAAAGTGTGGAATTACAACTTCTAAAGTAAATGCTTTGAAAGAAGTTTTTTATCTGACTCCTCAACCAATACCCGAACCTGAAAAAGTAAATCTTTCCACTGCTACAAAAGACGAAATTCAAGTAGCACTTAAATATTTAATCGAAAAGCCAAATAGTCAACTGAAACAAGTTGAATTAGTAAAAGCAACAGAACGTATTGCTGAAGCTCCACGTCAAAATTGGAAAAGCTTAGAAGCAATTACAAAATTAAAATGTGGAATTGGAAAAGCCAAGATTAATGCTTTAAAAGAGGTATTTTATCTATAGGATGATGATGAAGCGAATAAGGGCAAATGTTTTTCCCACTGCTTGATGAAAGATAGACCACCAATAAAAATGCACCACCACCAAATTTTCTACCTAATCAATATCAACTAGAAAATTGCTGTAAATGCTCGACCAAACCAAAGCACCAATAATTCAAACTCTCAAAAATCTTACCCAAAAATCTCATGCTCCTTTCTACGCACCAGGACATAAACAAGGAAAAGGCATTCCACAACCACTTAATGACTTATTAGGTAATAAAGTATTTCTAGCAGACTTACCAGAATTACCAGAATTGGATAACTTGTTTGCTCCAGAAGGTGTAATTCAAGAAGCTCAAGAATTAGCCGCAGAAACTTTTGGAGCATTACAAACCAGATTTCTAGTCAACGGCTCGACTGCTGGAATTATCGCTGGAATTATTGCTACTTGTGGGAATGGGGATAAAATTATTTTGCCTCGGAATATTCATCAGTCAGTAGTCTCAGGGCTAATTATTTCTGGAGCAATTCCTATTTTTATCCATCCAGAATATGACTCAGATTGGGATATTACTCTAAGTGTCACCCCTGAATCTATTGCCCAAACCTTAGCAAAACATCCAGACGCCAAAGCAGTAATGGTAATTTATCCTACTTATCATGGTGTCTGTGGAAATATTGTAGCGATCGCCCAAGAAGTCCACAAATATAATATTCCTTTATTAGTAGATGAAGCTCACGGTCCACATTTTGCTTTTCATCCAGAGTTACCAATTCCAGCATTAGTCGGTGGAGCAGATTTAACAGTACAATCCATTCATAAAGTATTGGGGGCAATGACTCAGGCTTCAATGTTGCACCTTGGCAGTAAGCGCATAGACTCCTACCGACTTAGCCAAGCTTTACAAATGCTACAGTCTAGTAGTCCAAATTATTTACTTTTGGCATCTCTCGATGCTGCCCGCCAACAAATGGCTTTGTTTGGTCAAGAACTAATGAGTCAGACTTTAGAATTAACTAGAGATGCTAGAAATAGAATTAGTCAACTGCCAAATTTTTCTGTATTTGATAAAGAAAGAAGAAGCTTGACTAGCTCGCCAGGAAATTCAGACTTATCAACTAATGAGGGCAAAACATTGCCTTTCTTGATAAAAGGCAGAAAAGTTGATGAAAGTTATATCAATTCTCGGTTTGTTGCTCTTGACCAAACCAGATTAACAGTAAAAGTCTCTGATATTGGATTGAGCGGGTATGAAGCTGATGAAATTTTGCATCAGAAATTAGGTGTTACCTGTGAGTTACCAAGTTTCAAAAGTCTGACATTCATTATTTCTCTGGGAAATACAAAAGCAGATATCGACCAGTTAATAAACGCTCTAGTAAATTTAGCAGAGCAAAATTGTAGAAATAAATTTAACCAGCTAACTGACTTAAAGATAGAAATTGACGATTATTTAATTGATTCCCCAATTCCTTTATCTCCCAGAGATGCCTTCTTTGCCCAGAAAGATTATTTGCCCATAGAAAAATCTTTAGGTTCTATCAGTGCTGAACTTATTTGTCCCTATCCACCAGGTATTCCAGTGTTAATGCCTGGTGAAATTATTGCGCAACAGCATTTGAAAATACTTGAACAAGTCCGGGCATTAGGTGGAATAATAACTGGGTGTAGTGACCCCACTTTCAAAACCATTAAAGTGTGTAGATTTTAACCTCGATCCTTTAAAGTCAGACTAGACATTAATTTGGGTATGGCAAATGGTTAGAGCTTACTACTCAAAACCAAAGTTTGCCTAATTTAGTTATCTATTGACTGAAACTAAATTATAGTTAAAAAAACTATAGTGCTATATATCTGTAGCGTTTAGGATAGATAAAGTGGATTTCATCAGGCGTGAGGTACACCCATAGTGGGCATTTTGCCCACACTGTAGAAATACCCTCGCTAATACCTGTACTTCATATACGACCGAATCTGTTGTAAATACTTAAATATCAACTGCTTTTGTGAATTACTGCTAAAAAAAATTTTCCTATGTCTTCTCCACTTTGGCCTTATGTTACTCCAGGTATCTCCGATGACCTATTTGAACGTTTACCAGGCATTCCCATGAGTAAGCGAGAAGTCCGCTTACTGTTAATATCTTATTTACGATTACAATCAGACTCTATTGTTTGGGATATTGGGGCAGGAACAGGCACTATACCAGTAGAAATTGGATTGATATGTCCCCAAGGTCGCATTATTGCTATAGAAAGGGATCGAGATGTAGCAAATTTAATTCAGAGAAACTGCGATCGCTTTGGAGTCGAGAATGTGAAAGTAATTGAAGGTAATGCTCCTGAATGTCTTGATGGTTTAGCTGAGGCACCTAGTCGTGTCTGTATAGAGGGAGGCCGTCATATCAAAGCTATACTCCAGGAAGTTTGGAAAAGGTTATTACCACAAGGTAGGGTCATAGCTACTGCTGCTAATCTAGAAAGTCTTTATGCTGTTTCTGAAAGTTTTGCTGATTTACAGGTTCGCAACGTAGAAGTAGTTCAACCTGCACTGAATCGTTTAGAGACAAGAGGTATACATCAGACTTTTGCGGCAATTAATCCCATATTTATCCTTAGTGGTGAAAAAATAGACTGAATTTTACCTGTTTCCGCAATTCGTCTCACACCGTATTCTTGGAATCGGTGTTGAGATGATTTGCGGGCAGGGACTTCAGGGGCAGCGAATCATATCATGTCCGGTAGCATCGGTATTGTATAGCAAAGGTAGGGAACAGGGAACAGGCAGGAATACTTAAGGGCAATAAAAAAAACTTAAATTCCCTGTAGATCTTCACCCTTGGGTTTACACAAACGCGCCCCAGCGGACATGATATCAATCCAATCTTCTACGAGGGATGTCATAGTCTTGTCCCTGGCTGCTGCATATTGCCTCAATTTATTTAACCTTTTTTCGCTAATTCTTAAATTTAATGCTTTGTTTTTTATAAACACCTACACAATAGCTACACTTTTATCTCAACGTTGGTTGAAGACCCGCGCTCTCCCGAAGGGGAGCACAGGGATGGGAAAACCAATCAATAAGAGCGGTTCTTACAAGGGTATGCTATTCTAAATAGAATTAGGCTGCTGGGCTATGCAGTTTCAGTCTGTGGAGCGCGCCTTTAGACCAGAAAGAGGTTTGGCCTCGGAGGCAGGTGCTACGTTAGCGCAGCTCCTCTGTCAAGAGGAACCATACAGTCCTGAACCGCGAGGTTGAGGAATCCCGCGTTGTCGCGCCATGCGCAACGTCGGGAGGATGTCAAGTGAGTATGTTTATCAGTCGGACAGCAAGAGAATTATCAATGAGAATTTCTTATCAATACCGATTAAAGCCTAATAAACAGCAACGAGTTATTATTGATAACACTCTGAATATGTTGCCTCATCAATATAACTACCAACTTGCTCAAAGATTTGATTGGTATGAATAAAATAGATGTTTTATTGATAGATGTCCCCTAGTTTGTAACCTACCGGAATTAAAAGACAAACCGACAAAAGCAACTCAAGAAAAAAGTTTAGTTCAACTTAAAAAAGATAGACCTTGGTACAAGGATATTCATAGTCAAGTACTTCAATCTGTATCAGAGCGAGTGGAAAAAGCTTTTGCTAGATAATTGAAAGGTGATTTTCAACAATTAATTATTAATTATTAATTGTTACCTCGAGAGTGAAAACGGAATTGATTGACTAATCATGAAAAATTTTTCTTGTTTCTCCACGGCGAGTGAGAGGCTTGAAACCTTAATTATTCAATTGTTCATCGACCACTTCCCGAAGGGTTTAAGATTAAAACAGTTTCTGTAACTAAGAAAGCTGATGGGTACTATGTAACTTTAAGTCTTGAAGATTAAACTAGCCCTAAGATTATTCCAGTCGAGGGACTGTCTAATCCTGTGGGAATAGATATGGGACTTAAATTTTTTTTGGTTAAATCAGATGGTATTGATGTAGAAATTCTTCAGTATTACCGCAAAGCACAAAAACGATTGGGAAGAGTCCAAAAATCAGTCAGCAGGAAAAATAAGGGTGGCAGCAACAGAAAAAAAGCTGTAGCTAAACTAGGCAAAGCTCACAAAAAAGTAGCTGATACCCGGAGGGATTTTCATTTCAAAATAGCCAAAAAGTTGATAGACAATCATGATTTGATAGCCCATAAAAAGCTCAATATCAAAGGATTGGCTGGAACCAAAATGGCTAAATCAATTCTTGATGCTGGTTGAGGTCAATTTCTGTCAATTCTATCAACCAAAGCCGAGAATACTTGGTTGTTAACGGTTGCTGTAAATCCGAGAAATACATCTCAAAATTGTTCAAATTGTGGGCATAAAGTACCTAAGAAACTATCTGATAGATGGCATTCATGTCCTAATTGTAAATATGAAGCAGATAGAGATGTGAACGCAGCAAAAAACATTTTAAATTTGGCCGTGGGGCATCCCGTTAGTAGTAAAGCTGATTGAGTAACCGAAGCAATAGCTGGTGTTGATAAGAAGCCCACACTGTAATCTTTGATTCAGCGTGGAAGTATGTCACTGGAACATTTAACGCTGTATTATTTGAGCAAAAACTTAACCTATCATGAGACATCTCCTCCAAAAGAGGGAATAGGGGGAAAGAACTGATAATTTCTGTACGATAATTGATTTTATTTTTGATTTTTGGAGGTGTCTATTATATATATTATCATATATATTATCTAAAATTTGTACATATTATGTCTTGGTCTCGTATTATTAGTGGATTAGTGGCGATAGCTGTTGCTCTGGGAATGATTATTTTCGGGGGATGGTGGTTTACAGTAGGCATGGGAGCGATCGTTTACTTAGGCCAACAAGAATATTTTCAACTAGCACGCACCAAAGGTATTTCACCTGCAGCCAAAACCACCCTAGCATTAAGTCAAGTTATTTTGGTAGTAGCTGCTGTAGCTCCTGATTTAGTAGATGCTATATTTACATTAGCAGGAACTCTAATTTGTTTTTATCTACTATTTCAGCCAAAATTAGCTACAATCGCTGATATCGCATCATCAATTTTAGGTCTATTTTATGGTGGATATCTACCGAGTTATTGGATTAGACTCAGAGTTGGACTAGAAGCTCAGTTACAGACACCTCAAACAATTCCACTAGGAAATTACTGGGATATTTCATGGATAGACCCTTTGAGTTGGCCTCCGAGTTTAACATTTACTCTACTTGGTTTTTGCTGTATATGGGCTGCTGATATTGGTGCTTATTTTGTGGGAAAATTCTTTGGCCGAATTAGACTTTCAGAAATAAGCCCCAAAAAAACTGTGGAGGGTGCAGTATTTGGAGTTTTGGGTAGTATGGTCGTGGCGACAGTAGGTTCTTGGTACTTAGGTTGGCCTGGTTTACCTTGGACGGGTGCTGCTTTGGGTTTAGTAGTAGGTATTGCCAGTCTACTTGGAGATTTGACTGAATCGATGATGAAACGAGATGCAGGTGTGAAAGATTCTGGACAACTAATTCCTGGACACGGAGGGATTCTTGACCGTACGGATAGTTATGTTTTTACTGCACCCCTCATATATTATTTTTTTACTCTACTTTTACCACTTCTGAATACTTAGGGCTTACCGATCTAATCTCAAAGCATTGACTGATATTGGCTAAAGCCTTTTTGGGATTGAAAAAAGTGCCTGGTATCATGTCCAAAACCCTCAAAAAGTTATCATCATAGCCAGAATAATTGCAGAAAAATTAAGGGACAAATATATCTGACTACTTCCTAATTACAGCAGATTGAAGGTAAATGAGGTACACATAAAAATGATAAAGTCCTAACTACTCCCTCACTCCCCCACTCCTTTACTCCCTCACTCCTTAAAAAGACTTTTTCAGCGAACCATACTTAGAATTTAGTATAGTTGAAGTTATGGATTAACAGTTAAGCGACCTTGACAACTAAGTTGACCAGGATTTAATGTTAATTCTTTTAATTCAACATCAGAGCCTAAGTCAATTTTGATATTATTTGAAAATTCATAACTAGGCTTTTGCAAAATCTGAATCTCTAGATTGTCTAACAATAGTTCAGAGCTACTAGCAACCTTCAAATCAGTATGCAAAGTTAAGGAAATCTTTTCATCTGATGTAGACAAAAAATTAGCAAATAAATTTATCCTGTCTGTAAAAATTTCAGCTTTCTGGTCATACAAACTAATTGGTTGTTCTAGCTGTTCTAAAAAATCTGGCGGTAATAATGGAGTTAAAAATTCAACGACCGCTTGAGCTAACAGAGGAGATTGTAGACTAGTATTAAGGTCAGATTGTAGTAATTTAAGCTTACCAAATAAAGGAAAAGATTCTAATATTTGTAATGGTTTACCCTTGATAACTTGACCAATATTAATCTTAATTCCAGTTGCAGATAAATCTATCTCTGTTAAATTTAATCCTCGAAAAACCACATTAGAAGCAGCAACAGAAACTTGTGGAATTTTACCTGTAAGAATTTGGCGATCGCCACCTTCAATCAGAACTTTTAATTGTTCTACCTGTTGTAGTTGAGATTTTAACCAAAATTTCAATGCAGGGGATAAAAATCTACTAACAATCCTACTCTTTCTTAGAGTTGATATTTCATCTTGACTTTCAACAGCAACATCAGAATCGGAAATTTGATTCACTTCTGGTAAATTTTTATTCATCAAAGACACCATTAGGTTAGTATAGTCAGTTTTGTAATTATTTCCAGAGACGGAGAATATATAAACTAGCATATTTTATAGCAGAAGTAAGAAGGAATAAGGAAAAATCTGGCGTTGTCTGACTAAGCTTTTTATATGTCCTAGCCTTTCCTTCAACTGCTATACCAGGATTGGATTGAAAAACTCTGTATTTCTAGAGAAGCTTTGATATTTATTTGAGCTGATACAAATTTAATGTGAGGCTGAACATAATTATACAATTCATTCATTCTAAGCACTTAAACAAAGTTAATTACATATTCTTGACCTAAATTGTCCAGGAATTTTTTCGGGTATTTAAGTAAGCAAAACCAACTCTCATAAGCATCAACTTTAATCCATTCATATTTAATAAATTTCTATCAAATTTTGATTAACTTGTGCTTTGGTGAGTAATGAGGTAGCCAAAATATCTTAAATTTTTTTGTTCCTATTCTTCTAGCTTTTCTATCCAACTTTGGCTAGTATTAATTGATGCTCAATCCATGAAAACGACAGTAAGCTTAATTGGAATTAGACAAAAATTAGGCAAAAAAAGTCCTCAAGTCTATAGAAGCCATTTGGTATCTTTGCAGGCGATATGTGCTTTTGACTGCCTTCCTCAGTCGGTAGTGAAGTCAGGAAATTCAGAAATAGAATAGGTGAAAGGGGAAAAATGTAGAAAAATGCTCCCATCTTCCCTACTTCTCCACTCCCCCACTCCCCCACTTCCCCACTTCCCCACTTCCCCACTTCCCCACTCCCTTTTCCTTCTTTCTTCTTGAATGTTGAAACTTTTTCTTGCCAATAATAGGGAATGGGTAGCATTAAATAAATTTCTCTTTTTCACCTTGTGAAGCAGGTACACAAAACTAATTACACATTTTTTAAGACTAAGTTCCTGATATTCTCAGCATTATATAGAATCAGGGTAGGTTAATAATTTTGTTTAGGTGCTTATTTAAGCTCTAACAATTTGTGGATTTTGAACTCTTCCCATAAATCAGGTTTTTTGCTCAGTCCCATTTGCATAATTTTCCCAATCATATTGAACTTTTTTGGAATGGTTTTGATCGTTTCTTTGCTCACATTAACTCCCCACTTTTTTGAGAGTTTTTGGATATTATTTAATCCACTGTTTTACTGGCTCTTTTTGCCACTGACTTAACTGAGCTTTTATGCCTCTTCATTTTCAATTATATGGCCAGAAAAACTAGCTATTTCCCCATGGGGTTAACCAATTGTCAAAAGTTATTTTGCTGACTCCAAATAGTTTGATTAATTGAGGGATAGAAAACTCTTTATCATTCAACATTATACATTTACCTGTATTTCTCTGTTGAGGGAATTGGCTTAAGCAACTGTCATTTTTTTTATTGCTAGAAACTATGAACTCTGTCAAACTTTAACTGGTATATTTGCTGTTCAGTCGCTCCTTCAAATATCTGATTTTATGTTTATATCTCAAATTAAAATGCTAAAAACTATATATTGTTTTTATGATAAATTCAGAACAATATAACACTCCCTGTCGAAGTTGTAAAAAATTTCCATGATTTTTTCTTCTACCTTCCACCTAATATCTACAACCTACCTACACCAAAAATTTACGAATCAAATAGGATTACTATATATTGACTAATAATCTGAATCGACAAAAGTAATGAACTGAAAAGTATGGTTGAAAGAGTACAAAAAATATTATCTCAGTGGGGAATAGCCTCTCGACGTCAAGCCGAACAAATGATTATAGCTGGACGAGTAAGGGTGAACGGTATAATTATCCCATTAGGTGAAAAAGCCAATCCGGAATTGGACAGCATTGAAGTTGATGGTTTGCCCCTCCGACCAGAAAACCGTCCTAAATCTATATATTTATTGCTCAATAAACCGATAGGAGTAATTTCCACTTGTTCGGAACCTAGTAGACGTAGTAAGGTTCTAGATATTCTAAGTTCAGAACTGAGAAACGGAAAGGGGATTCATCCAGTAGGACGCTTAGATGCAGATTCTACAGGAGCATTACTCCTCACAAATGATGGTCGAGTCACATATTGTTTGACCCATCCCAAACATTGTCTTCCCAAAACTTATCAAGTATGGGTAGAAGGTCGTCCTCAAGAATTGACATTAAAGTTGTGGCGTCAGGGTATTATCTTATCTGGTAAAAAAACTTTACCTGCTCGAGTTAAAGTCCTAGAAGAAAGTAATAATTCTCAAACTCTTTTAGAAGTGGTTATCTCTGAAGGTAGAAATCGGCAAATTCGTAGAGTAGCAGAAAAATTAGGACATCCTGTTGTGAAACTACACCGTACTGCAATTGGCCAAATCCAGTTGCAGGTACCTGGAGAGTCTGTTTTGCCTAGTGGTCATTACCGACCTCTAAAAGATTTTGAAATTAACTTTTTGCATGACCAAATCAATAAAAGTTCTTAATTAAGCTAAAACTTAGAGAGTTTTAAGAGTTTGAGTTAAGTGGGTATAATAAGCAAAACATCCACATAGAATTTCATAATTTTTTCTAGATAAATCTTGCTGATTTTATCGCAATACATCTAGTATCAAGGTTTTGAAACAATAGTATGAGCAATATATTTAGGAGTTATAAAATTAAAATTAGTGATTAAAATGATGACAGAAAATCAAGAATATTATTGATATCAATAAATTAATTATTATCCTATCATTATCACTCTCATCATGACAAAAGTAATAGTTTTTATAAAATAAATCAATGGTAAATTTTACAGCAATAAAAAATATAAAAAACAGTTTATTTTTATTACCATTTAACAAACACTTTCATCAAGAAAAGGAACTGTCTTTTGAAGAAAAACAAAACCAAACATTAGTAGATATAGGATATAAATTAAAAAGATTTCGAGAGAAACATTCTATTTGTTTAGAAAGAGTGGCAATAGTAACAATGATTAGAATTAATTTGCTAGAAGCTATAGAAGAAGGTAATCTAGAAAAACTACCTGAGCCTGTTTATATCCAAGGTTTAATCAAGCGATATGCAGATGCTATGGGATTAAATGGAGAGCAATTAGCAAATCTGTTTCCGACTGAAAAAACTCAAGAAACTAGCAAAAAATCTCTCCTCAATCTATCAATACCTCAGCTACGACCACATCATCTCTACTTCTTATATGTATCTATTGTTTTATTGTCAGTTAGTTTGTTGCCTCGTCTAATGAGTAGCTATTATATACTAGGGAAAAAATCTGAAATTAATAATTATAGAAAAGAAAAAAATCAAAGTGATTTAGCTCAGGCATCTTCAGGTAATATTAAAATTGAGGAAAAATCTACAGATCAAATAACAACAGCAAAGTTAGAAAAACAAAATAAAAAACAATCTTTAGCAGTGAGTGTAATTGTCAAAGAAGACTCCTGGGTATCAATAGAAATAGATGGAAAAATAGCATTTGAAGGCACTTTAGTGCAGGGCACTCAAAAGACCTGGGAAGCTCAAGAACAATTAGTTTTCTTTGCAGGAAACGCTGGAGGAATATTAATACCTATTAATAACGGACAAACTATGCGACTGGGAAAAACAGGAGAAGTAAAAGAAGTTGTTTTTACTCCTACTGATACTAAAATTTCCCAGTCCAGCAATACTAAAAATTAAAAACTATGAATCTTCATTTTGTGGCTCACGACCATAAATTTCTGTGACTTCTCTAAGGCGATCGCTTACCTCTGAAGTTAATATTTCCGGTTGATAGCGCCAGCTCCAATTTCCTTCAGCAACTCCAGGTTGATTCATCATAGTTTCTTCTCCAAATCCGAAAATATCTTGTAGGGGAAAAATTGCTATAGAAGCCACCGAAGACATAGCCAAACGAATTAAATCCCAATGAATTCCATTACCACAAGTACAACCAAGAAAACGAGTAACTCGTTTTTGTTCTTCAGGAGAACGGTTATTGAACCAGCCCACAGTAGTATTATTATCGTGAGTGCCAGTATAAACAATCCAATTAGGAGAAACATAGTTATAGGGTAAATAGGGATTTTCATGGCCTGAGTCAAAAGCAAAATGCAGAATCTTCATACCAGGAAGTTCAAACTGATCGCGCAATTCTTCGACATCAGGAGTAATCAAACCTAAGTCCTCAGCAATGATTGGCAGAGACCCTAACTTTTTATTAATAGTTTCAAAAAAAGCTTCACCTGGTGCCTCGACCCATTCACCATTTATGGCTGTAGTTTCACCTTGTGGCACTGCCCAATAAGCTTTCAAACCACGAAAGTGGTCAATTCTAATCAAATCCACCTTATTAAGCATTGATTGAATACGTTGGACCCACCACAAAAAATCTTCCTGTTCTAATCTATCCCATTGATAAACTGGATTGCCCCATAGTTGACCAGTCTCACTAAAATAATCTGGGGGGACACCTGCCATCAAAGATGCTTCACCTGTTTCTGCATCTAGACAGAATATTTCTGGATGTGCCCAAACATCAGCACTATCATGGGCAACATATATAGGAATATCGCCAAAGATTTTTATTCCTTGCTCATTGGCATAATTTTTCAGCTCATCCCATTGTTGGAAAAACTCAAATTGAACGAATTTATGGTACTGAATTTCATCGGCCAAACGTTGCTGCCATTCTTTTAATGCTGCTGGTTGACGACGGGCAATTTCTTGATCCCAGGTATGCCAACTAGCTCCTTGGTGGGCTTCTTTTAGGGCCATATAAAAAGCATAATCATCTAACCAAAAAGCTTTACTGGCACACAAATCATAGAATGCTTGTTTTTCCTCAGATTGTTTTATTTTAAAATTATCGTAGGCTTTTTGTAGTAAAGAGCGCTTGAATTCTGTGACTAAATCAAAATCTACTCGGTCATTTGGAAATTCTGGCAAATTAGATAAGTCTTCTTCACTGAGTAATTCCTGGTCTAGTAATTTCTCTGGGCTAATTAGCAGAGGATTTCCTGCCATTGCTGAATAAGCTAGATAGGGAGAATTACCAAAACCTGTTGGTCCTAGTGGTAGAATTTGCCAAATTTGCTGTCCACTGTCTCTTAAAAAGTTGACAAAATTGTATGCTTCGTTACCTAAGTCGCCAATTCCAAAGGGACTTGGGAGGGAAGTAGGGTGCAGTAGAATACCGCTAGCTCTTGAAAGTGGCATAGCTAAACCTAGAAAATATTAATCAAAAAAATTGCTGGCATGAAATACCAGCTTAAAATTTATTTTACAGTATTGACATCTCCAGGGGTTGAAATACCCTGGATTCTGTGGCAAATTCACCGCAAATGGGACGGGGTGTTTAAAGTGCGGAATTTACTTCCGCACACAGCCCCTCATAAATCCACATTTGCTTAAAGCCTGAAGGACAGACTTCTATACTCCTCGGCATAGACCTAAATCTAGCTGTGAGCTTACCTTTTTTTTTGTAGCTTTCACGAGTGGTTTTACTCAAGATATTGGAGCTATAAATCGCTGCTCTAGCTGCGTTGCTTGCTTTTCCTGCGGAATGCTGCGCAAACAGCCGTCGTAGGAAGCATCGTCCCCGCCTCCTGTCCGCCGGAATTTCACCGCACTAGCTAGGGGTCATGGCGACAAACCTTGTTTTTAGCGAGTATTCCTTGTGTAGCATACTTTTACTCCGCTTTATTGCCCGCGTGTTGTTATTCAACCAGGGGATAAATCTTCCGGGAACTTTTCTCCCGTCAGTTTTTATGTTTTTGAGTTGATAAGGTACAAAGTTTTATGCTTTAATTTGCTGTAAAATATTAAATTTTTGGCGTTGCTGAATGGTAATGATTTTTAGATTAAGTATCAACGTAAAACATAAGTTTTTCAATTTTACCTTCAGCTACTTACCATTACATTTCAGCAACGCCAAATTTTTATAGGAGATAATAAATTGTGGTATTAATTAGAGTTTTTATACTTGATGTTATAAAAATTATTTCCACATCCTAATAAGTAGGTAGGTGTTAAAATTTATCATTAGAGGAAGGCAGAAAGCAGAAGGGGAAAGGCTTAGGAACTACTTTACTTTTTGTTAAATACTTAATTCTTTTCATGCCTACATACTTAGCTAACTGTTTTTAGTTACTTTCCTAAAATTTTGATATTCATTGGGGTTCAATTTATAGAACCAATTTGGGATATATGAAGCATCTCCTCCACCCATAGGGAGTAGGGAGTAGAGAGTAGGAGGAAATAATTGATGAATAAGAGTACAATAATTGATTTTATTTTTGATTGTTGGATATTTATATTAATTATGTAATTAAAGGCATTGCTGAATTAAGGTATGAAAGTAGGTTTATAGGGAACAGGGAACAGGGAACAGGGAACAGGGAACAGGGAACAGGAAAAAGTTAATATTAACAAGTAGTTCAAACCATCCAAAATAAAAAATCCCAAATACAAAATTATCAAATCATACCCAGAATCAGCAACGCCTAATTAAATATAAATATCCTAACTTTTAGGCCAAAAATCCCAACATTAGCTAATATTCCAAATGGCTTTTATATGACTAAGATAATCATTTTCTACAAAGTTTATCTGTGACTTTGAGTGTTTTATACTTTTAGGAAAGTATAGGGTGTGCATATTAGTTTTAAAAGCTTTCATATAATTTTTTGAGGCTAAAAATTCTCTTAATTAATAAGATAATCATTTTCTACAAACTTCATCTGTGACTTTTAATGATTTGATAATTTGAGGAAATTATAGGGTTAGCATATTAGTTTTAAAATCGCCCATATAATTTTTTTTAGACTAAAAATTCTCTTAATTATCTGGCACTACCAGTTACAAATTTCCTCGTTTTATCAAGCATTCAATTTTCTGTTCACAGCTTTCAATACGAGAAAGTATTCTCTATATTTACTCAACTAAATATTCTTTTCGAGAATCAGAACTCATTAACTCCTCAATATCCCACAAAAGTCGATTACACATATTATCTAAAGGTAAGTCATTCGGATCGTAACCAAAAGGATTTTCTATCTCTAATCCAATTGCTTCAATTCCTAATAGAGCAAAGCTAATTACTCCTGTAGCAGGAATAGTTATCCAAGATAAATCAGCTACTAATTGAAAAGGTAGAGCAAAACAATACAAAAATAATAAATGTTTTAAGTGAGTTGCATAAGCTAAAGGAATAGGCGTATTTAAAATTCTTTCGCAGCCAGTTTTATCTTTTACCATTAAATCTAAAATTTGATTATAAGTAGATAGCTGAATACTGTCTATGTAATTAAGGTCGTAGATTTTTCGGAAATAATCTCCAATCCATTTAGCAATTCTCAGAGGTATATGATTAACTTCTTTCAGTTCTAAATATTGATTATTGCTAATAATTGACTGAAGTTGCCCATCGATACTTTCATTTCTTAAATGTAATTTTGTTGCCATCAGAAAACCAGCTAAAAGTAAAACTGCTGCCTTCTTCTCCTCTGTATCTTCTGGAGTTTTTTCAGGAATATTTACCCACATTTGTCTTGATAAAGACCGACCTGAAATTATTATTCCCCCAATCAGTTTTCGCCCTTCCCAGAATTTATCATAAGATGTATTTGTTCTAAAAACTAATAACAAACCTAAAACAACACCGGGGATTAAACTAGCTAAAATTGGTTGATGAATCCAAATAAGACCACTCTGATAAATAATGGTAACTATTAAAGAAAAAGTCATTGCAACTACTACTCGTTGCCAAACTCTGGGTATTACTGAGCCTTTTAATGTAAATATTAATTCTATCCAGTTTCTGTTACGAAAAGCCATATTTACTTAACAAGTCGTTAGTGGTATATAAATTCAAATTACCATAGAAAAAGTTAACTAGGCTTGATAGTTCGGTAAAAGAGTAGAAGTTTATAAGCTTTTTGTCAAAGCAACTACAGATTAATTCGGTTGAGATGAAAGCTGAGACTCTGGTATTTCTTCCTCAGTTGTAGTTGCTTCTACTCTTGAAGTTAAGCTACCAGCAATAATCATAGAGATGCCACAACAAACAACAGCGGATCAACGATCGCCGTATAAAAAATTCTCCATAACCAAGAGAAACAAAAATCTGAAGCAATAATAAAGAAATTAAAAATACCCATATAAACCTCACTGCACTTTGGTTGTGCTCTTCGGGTAGAATATCTCTGACAAAAGCTCAAAAAATCTTCATAATAACATTTACTGAGGTAAGTACCTACATAAAATTAATTGTATATTTTGAATCCAAATTAATCAAAACTTTTTTTGCTAAGTTTAAATAATACCAATTTCATAAACTGAAACAACACTTGTAAAAGTATCTATAGCAATTCCCAAAAAGCGTGAGGTACAAAACTTTAAGCTTTAGGCAACAGGCAATAGGCAACAGGCAATAGTCAAGTTAATACAAGAGTGTACCTCACTAGTGCTGCTACGCGGAAGTTAAAAGTCAATCATTTTTGATTTGAATTGTTTTAGGATTTTGTAACTGGTCAGTTATTTCCGCCATCCTGCACTAACCTGAGAAACGCTATATCAATCTTGAAAACGGCGTTGCTGATTTGAGGTATGATATCTTGTCCGGATAAGAGGGCGAGCAAAAAACTTTCTCCTTTTACTCGGGGTTTCTTATTCTTTCTTCCTTCCTGAGGACTGAGGACTGAGGACTGACTCCTAAAGAATTAAAATTAATACCATACACGTGCTTCAGCAACGCCTTGAAAACTAAGGTGTCAAGTTATGTGTAGTCTGACTTGAGAAAATTGGTATAACTTTCATAAGCTGAAGGTTCTAATCATTTATATTTGATAAATATTCACAATGTTTATATTTGATTTAATTGTGGTGAGTAAGTGGGCAAAAAGAATATTATTTATCCTTTTCCCCTCTATTTTTTTTTGCTGATTACATAGTTTTTTATTCTGGCAAATCCAAGCATTATCCATTGCTAAGTAAGTGTGTTTAATTATCCGTAGAATAGCGATGTAAATTCAAAACTTTGAAAATCAGGTTGAAAACTGCATTCTGGCTTCATTTTCAGATTCTTAGTTTTTTTTGCGCAGCATTCTGTAGAAAACGTTTATTGATGCCCATTTACTTAATACTGTTTCTTTTTCTAGCTATTCAACTTAATTGATCGAGTGCAAGCTAAAATTATATTCACTATTCATCTGACCTTCAAAGGCATTACTTTCTAAGATATTATTTCTTGATAGCTATTAAATGGACATAGTATATAGCAATAGACAGATAGAGTACAGACACAGACTGACAATGCTCTTTAGACAGAGAAATGTTTTTCCTACTGTTCCCTGTTCCCTGCTATAACAACTCCGATGTGAATACTAATAAAATTATGCAAACTTTCTATCAATTAAAATCTCTGTTTATAAAAGTTCCATTCCAGGAAATTGAGAATGAATTTAATGAACTCCCAAAAAATGTTATTTCTGGTTTAAATCAACAAATTCAGGCTTTGCCTTGTCATCCTAAATATGTCAAAATTTTGCAATCTACTTTAGAAGAAGCATTATGCCAATGGCAAGAAAATCCAGAAGCTAATGAACTGGTAATTCTCAGCAGTTCTATAGAACCTTTATCTCAAATTATCCAGACAGCTTTAGTTAATTGGAGTCATGAAAATATCAGAGATATAAAATTATTATCCTGGTCAAATAGACCTAAAGATTTCCTGAAAATTGTCTCCAAATTACAAAATTATTTAGGTCTGTCTGCAAGGTTAGATGTTGATGGTAATTCTGGCAAATTTCAGGAATTAATAGTTATTCCTTGTTTGGAATTTTGCTTTCTACGACACATACATGGTTTGGATGGAATTGAGTTTTTAAGAAATAGAATATTTCAAGATAATTCTCGATTTTGGTTAATTGGTTGTAATTCTTTAACATGGCAGTATCTTGACTATATTTATAATATTAATTCTTACTTTGAAAAAACTCTATTATTACCGACTATGACAGGAGAAGAAATTATGGAATGGCTGATGCCTGTAATTACTAAAATGGAGTTCAATAAAAATGATCTAGATGAAGAAAAACAATTTGCTAAAATGCAAGAACATTTTGATTATTTATCACATATTTCTCAAGGTTTAAGTTCAGCAGCTTCTCAATTATGGCTAAAATCTTTGAGTATGGCAAATATGGAAAATATTGATTCTCAAGAAACAGAAAAAGAGAATATTTTAGTAGAGTATCATCAAATTAAATCATTAGATTTACCAGAATTAAGCAGTAGCGATCGCTATCTTTTATTTTCTATGCTTTTGCACAAAGAAATTAATTTATCTAACCTTGCCTTGAGTTTGGGAGAATCTGAAAGTAGAATTCAATTCCAAATTCAACAATTATTACGCATGGAGGTAATTCAACGTTTGAATAATCTTTTTAGTATTCATCCTGCATATTATCCAAAGCTGCGTAAGCATTTAAAAAAATATAACTTTATTACTGATTTAATAGAATAGACTTCTTGCAGAAGTCAGGGAATAGGGTTCAACAATTAATAATTAATTATTAATTACTGGAGAGTACAAAGTTCTGCTAAAAAACAGTTGGCTCTCAAGATTGAAAGTGTTACTGGGAAAGGTTTACAGCACCTACGCTCTGTGAATGGAGAATTTTTAACCTTGAGTCCATGAAACCCTTGACTAGCAATAGTTATTCCCAGAACTTTGCACTGTCTAGTTAATTATTACCTCTCCTTTAAAAAAAGAGGATTGACTAAAAGGAAAATTTTTCTTTATTATCCCCTTAAAAGGGGAGTCTTTAAACCACAGTTTTTCGGTAAGTATTTCCTACGGAATGCTTAGGAATAGGAAATAGGGAAATTAAGTTGCTTATTTCATATCTTGAATTGATTTAATTAAATTTTTTGCAAGAGGTATAATGATTTTAAATTATCTAGGATTAACATTATTTTTTCATTTTAATTTACTTACAGTAGCGCCAGGATTAGATGGAATAGGTATCAAAGATATAAATCTTCAGACTATTCTAAAAACAGTAATTGCTTTAGCTCTTGCTTATGGTTTTCTTATTAGTGTTAAATTTTTGAGTAAGTGGTTATCAGAAAGAGTTCCTTTAAGATTTCGAGCAGTAGCTAAACAATCAGAGCCTTTTCTACAAGCCTTAATTCTATTAACTTCCACAATATATATATTGAGTTTGTTCTTGCAACTTTCGACCGAAAATTTATTAGCTATAACAGGAACAGTTGCTGTAGCTTTAGGTTTTGCTTTTAAAGATTATGTTAGTTCTCTAATTGCTGGAGTAGTAGCTCTATTTGAAATTCCTTATCGAGTAGGAGATAGAGTTCAAATTGGAGAAAATTATGGCGAAATTATTACTTATGATTTGCGGGGAATACGTTTACAAACTGTTGAGGATAATCTGATATTTATTCCCCATAACAAAATTTGGAATGAGCCGATATCTAATGCTAATAATGGTGCTTTAGAAGCTCAAGTCACAACTGATTTTTATTTAGCTCATGGAGTCGATTCTGAACTGGTTATTAAAATTTTACATCTGGCTGCTTATACCAGTAAGTACACTCAATTAAAACTTCCAGTTAGTGTATTAGTTGAGGAAAAACCTTGGGGAACTCAATATCATTTAAAGTCTTATCCTATAGATGCTAGGGATGAATATGTTTACAAAACTGATTTAGTGAGGCGAGTTAAACAAGCTTTTGCTAAACATAATTTTAATTACCCTAAAAGTAATTTCAGTCAAGAGTAAATATAGAGTAGGGGAGAAATTCAAGTAAGCATTCAGCGGTCAGCTAGCCTCTTACAGAGGAACTGCGTTATCAGCTATTAGTTATTAACTGATTATCGCATCGAAGGAGGAATTAGTGTCCAAGGATAATTAACAGTTATGTTTGCTTCAATACTGTGTGGAAAAGACTCGATCTTATCCGGAAACAGTAGAGTAGTTCCTGGGCAGATTTTCCCTGAATAATTGACAAAAAATAAATCATGAAGATACAGCAGATTCCACCTTTGTGAAATACATTCATAGCTAGCAAGATGCTCGCACTACAAATATTTAATTGTTAATATCTGTACTTCATATACTTGGAATTTGCTGCATCAATATAATAGAGTTGTCGCTAAATAAAGGGAAAGAATCACTCTAACCTAGACAGAGCAATAATTCCCAGCATTTTTGCCATCCAATAGCTACAATCCTTACATAACAAGGTTTTTGGGGGATTTTTAAGTTATAAAGCGACAAGTCTAATAAAATCTATAAATCCACATTCTGCACTTCAAAATAATAAAAAAATACTGATGATTAACATTTGATTTCTGATTAATTTGAAAATCTATAGCAACCTAATAGCAAAGTCTGAAAAACAATTAGACAGAGCAAATAGCCGAAAATCTCAGAAGTACATACCTGGTATTAAACTGCAATTAAAAAACTACCATATTAGTTATTAATTATTAATTGTTAATTGTTGAATGGTTATCTTTTATGAGAAGCTCAAAATTTCGCCATCCTTTAAGACTTAAGTACCACAAAATTTTCATTCTGTCAAAATAGACAAATTATTGGTTTTCATAAATAGTTATATTTTGAAGCGATGGCACAGCACTCAATTACTACTTTTTAGCTATTTTAAGAACGAAAATACTGAGGTTTCAGCCTATTATTTCTTAAGTATTTTTAAAAGTAGTTATAAGATTGGCAGTATATCATTGTTTTTCAGTATACCAAATCCCTGAAAAAACGCAAGTTCGTAGAAATGCAAAGCAAAATTTGTACCTAATTTGAACGCTCATATTTAAAATTCAAAACAGAGATTGTATTTTGTACAAATTTTATTTATACACATTTTCTCGGACTCTCTTAACTGAAAATCTATAATATTTTTATAAAATTTTGTTGGTTTTATGGATCAAGATATTTTTTCCAAATACATCAAAATATCATAGTTACCTGAAACTTAATACTAATTTAAACTTAATTAAATCTTCAACAGAAAAATGTGTAATCAATTATAAAAAAAGTACAAAAAAATAGAGAAAATAATTCAAGTCAACCCCACAAAAAAAGAACAGAACTATAATATCAACAGATATCAAACCAGCCCCAGAAAAATCCAAAATTAGGGTAAGGAAAGAATATGAAAGTAACAAACGAACAAGAACTTGAAGAGCTGATCAAAAAAGTAAAACAAGCTCAAGAAAAATACGCCACTTATACTCAAGAACAGGTAGACTACATATTCAAAAAAGCCGCCCTAGCAGCCAACGCAGCTAGAATTCCCCTAGCCAAAATGGCAGCCACAGAAACAGGCATGGGATTAGTAGAAGACAAAGTAATCAAAAATCACTTTGCCTCAGAAATAATATATAACAAATACAAAAACGAAAAAACCTGTGGAGTTATCGCAGAAGACAAATCTTTTGGCTTTCAAAAAATCGCCGAACCAGTAGGAATTCTTGCCGGGATAGTTCCCACAACTAATCCCACATCAACAGCAATTTTTAAATCATTAATAAGTCTCAAAACTCGTAACGCAATTATATTTTCTCCTCACCCCAGAGCCAAAAAATGTACCTGCCAAGCAGCTAGGGTAGTTCTCGAAGCAGCTGTTGCAGCAGGGGCACCAGAACAAATAATCGGTTGGATAGATGAACCAACAGTTCCCCTATCTCAACAACTGATGCAACATCCAGATATTAAGCTAATTCTAGCTACTGGTGGACCGGGAATGGTTAAAGCTGCCTACTCCTCGGGTAATCCATCCTTGGGAGTTGGTGCTGGTAATACTCCAGCTTTGATTGACGAAACTGCCGAAATCAAAATGGCAGTCTCTTCAATTATCCTCAGTAAAACTTTTGATAATGGGATGATTTGTGCCAGCGAACAATCAGTGGTTGTAGTTGATAGTGTTTACGATACAGTCAGACAAGAATTTATCGACCGAGGCGCTCATTTCTTAACTCCAGAAGAAAAAGACAAACTGAGGAGCAAAATTATAGTCAACGGACGGTTGAATGCGGAAATTGTCGGCCAACCCGTGCAAAAAATTGCCGAAATGGCAGGTTTCTCCATTCCAGAAAATACCAGAGTAATTATTGGTGAAGTAGAAAATATTAATCAAGAAGAACCATTTGCCCACGAAAAACTTTCCCCTATCTTGGCAATGTATCGGGCAAATACCTTTGAAGAAGCTGTAGACAAAGCCGAAAGTTTAGTCGAATTTGGTGGACGTGGACATACAGCAGCTTTATATACTTCTCCTGCCAATGCCGACCATATTAAACGATTTGAAGATACAGTCGAAACAGCCAGGGTTCTAATTAATACTCCTTCTTCCCAAGGAGCGATCGGCGACATCTATAATTTCCGCCTTGACCCTTCCTTAACTCTAGGTTGTGGAACATGGGGTGGTAACTCTGTTAGCGAAAACGTTGAACCCCACCACCTATTAAATATAAAGACAGTGGCAGAACGTCGAGAAAATATGTTGTGGTTTCGCGTTCCACCAAAAATTTACTTTAAATATGGTGCCTTACCTACTGCCATGCGAGAATTGGCAGGTAAACAACGAGCATTCATTGTCACTGACAAACCCATATATGAACTCGGGATGACTCGCGGTTTAGAAAATGTGCTGGATGAAGTTGGAGTTAAATATGACATTTTTTATGATGTAGAACCTGACCCTTCTCTGGACACTGTGAACCGGGGTTTGGATATGATGCGGAAATTTAATCCTGATGTGATTATTGCTATCGGTGGTGGTTCCCCCATGGATGCTGCAAAAATTATGTGGTTGATGTACGAGCATCCAGAAATAGAGTTTGAAGGTTTGGCAATGCGGTTTATGGATATCCGCAAACGGGTTTATGATTTACCACCTTTGGGAGAAAAAGCTATTTTGGTAGCAGTACCTACAACTTCCGGTACAGGTTCGGAAGTTACACCTTTTGCCGTGGTGACTGACCGCCGAAATAATATTAAGTATCCTCTGGCAGATTATGCTTTGACTCCCAGTATGGCAATAGTTGATCCAGAGTTGGTATTAAATATGCCGAAAAGTCTGACTGCTTTTGGTGGAATAGATGCTTTGACTCATGCGTTGGAAGCTTATATTTCTGTTTTAGCTTCTGAATATACTAATGGTCTGGCATTGAAAGCTATTGGATTAATTTTTAGATATCTCCCTTCTGCTTATAACAATGGTGCTAATGACCCCAAAGCACGAGAAAAAATGCATTATGCTGCAACAATTGCAGGTATGGCTTTTGCTAACAGTTTTTTGGGAATTTGCCATTCTATCGCTCACCAGTTAGGAGCTATTTTTCATATTCCCCACGGTTTGGCAAATGCGTTGATGATTTCTCATATTATTCGTTACAACTCTACCAATGCGCCGTTCAAACAAACAACATTCTCCCAGTATAAATATCCTAATGCTAAATGGCGTTATTCTCAAATTGCTGATTATTTGCTATTGGGTGGAGAAACTGAGGATGAAAAAGTAGATTTGTTAATTGCTGCTATTGAAGAGCTGAAAAGTCAGGTGGGTATTCCCAAGGCAATTAAAGATGTGGTCTCTGTGAGTGAAGCTGAATTTTTTGCTAAGCTGGAAGATTTGGCAGACCAAGCTTTTGATGACCAATGTACGGGTTCAAACCCTCGGTATCCTTTGATTAGTGATATTAAGCAGTTGTTGACCAATGCTTATCATGGTGACTTGGTTACTTCCGGAGAGTTGAATGGTAATGGTGCTGTGATTATTTCTCCAAGTACACCTGCTGTAGTAGGACAAGGTTGAAGAAAGTCAGTAGGGTGGTGTTAGCGATAGCGTAACGCACCTATTGCTAAGGAGTCATATCATGTCCGCCTGAATTTTTAGCCAGTGATATCACTCTACACCATGGAATTCTCGGTCTCCAATAACTACCAGTTTATATTTTTTATATCAACCTAAAACTGGTTTAATAAGTGCTTTTTGTTCGCTTAAATTAGTCGAGCCTTTTTTCGGCAAAATTTGCCAGTAAATCGGTAATGCTCGTTTTTTATAGATAACAGCAATAACAAAGATATTATGATTTTTCCATTGTGTTCTATCTCTAGTTAAAATTAATTGACTACCATCAGAAAAATCCCTGTTAATAATCATCATTGTTAATAATCATCATTATCATCGGAAACCAAAACAAAGGAAGGCTCAAAGAAAATAATGTTAAAAATCTTTGTATCTGTTTCCGGCGACTCTCATATTTAATCGGTAAAGGAAAACAGGCAGCTAATCTTTCTCTTTTTACAGTTTTCTGGACAGTAATTAGCCTTGCCTAAAATTTTTAAAGTTTGAACTTGAGTATTGGTCAAAGATTGTTTAAAATATGACTCATACAATGATAAAAATTGCATTTTGGTCAGTCTATATCTGTAAGTGGACTGACTTTTTTGAGGATAAAATGTGACTGATGGCCATAGGGCTTTGGTTAACATAAAAATCAACTCAGATTGGGGGAGAAGGGGTGGGTGAGCGATCGCTCACCCACCCCTTCTCTCAGAATAATTATTATTATCATTGACAAAAATCCATATTTTCTACAGAGCTTTAATCCAAGAAACCTTGATCCAACAATGGTTTTGAGTTGCTTGTCACCCCATGAGGTTTTTTTGTGTCTTGAGTGCGTCTGACATTCTGGGGAGACCCCAGAATTACCCACTCGCTTTTTTTGGACGAATGACCAAAACTCGTCACTGCTGATTTGTGAGCTATTGATATTCTCGACATCAGCTAGATCAATCATTTGTCCTTTTTGAGAAGCAGCTGTTACTAAGCTAACTACCGTATGATCAGCTCAATTCACCCTTTCGACTCATCCCTCTTCAACTACTGCCCTCAACGTCAGCGAGTAGAACCATGGGCATCTGTTCAGGTTGAATTTTTCTACGATGGTAGAGAGTGTCAAAAGTATCGGTGTTTGCCCAGTATTCCGCAGGAAAAGTTTGTCGGCATTCAGGACAATCATATCCTTGACTTCCAATACTTATCTTTCCATGATACCCGAGTTTGATGATGGCCACACAGAGGACATTCCATGATCATAGAAAGTGTTTGAGGACAATGATTATATTACCATTCCCACACTTTCGCACAGGCACTACCAAATATTCCTTAATATCTGAAAGAATAGGGATAATTTAAGATCTTGAGAGCTTCATACAACCTGGATTTGTTCTAATTTGACTCAGACCCTAATGTTGCTCAATGATGTTCTTGTCTGTTCCATGTTCCCTTTGATAATTTAGGCAAAAAAAATGGCAACTGCTCAAGCTAACCTCTTACGATTATTATTTGCTTCTACACCTGTGGGAGCTATTGGTTCAGGTACTGGAGGTGGAGTCGAATTCACATTACAAAATCTTGCCCAAGAAATGATTCTCAGAGGACACAAGGTAGATATAGTTGCGCCACAGGGTTCTATAACTAAAGTAGATTGTCCCATTATTGAAATTACCGGAGAACTGCAAGTTAGTATTCAGCAATTAAATCGTGATACTCCCATTTCAATAATCCCTAAATCTGTGCTTACCAGAATGTGGGAGTTTATAGGAAAAGAGCAAAATAATTACGATTTGATTGTTAACTTTGCTTATGACTGGCTACCCTTTTATTTATCTCTATTTTTGAATGTCCCTATTGCCCATCTGGTAAGTATGGGTTCTCTGTCAAAGGCAATGGATGAGATTATAGAAAAAACCAGTATTAGTTTTCCTGGTACTATTGCTGTTCACACAAAAGCTCAGGCAGAAACTTTCTCATTTCCTAGTAGATGTCGAGTTGTGGGAAATGGTATTGACATAAAAAACTATCAATATTGTGATCGACCAAATAATTACTTGGTTTGGGTGGCGCGCATTTCTCCTGAAAAAGGATTGGAAGATGCTGTGGAAGCTGCAAAAAATACTGGTATTCCTTTGAAAATAATGGGTTTGCTTCAGGATAAGTCTTACTGGGAGAGTATGCAGCAAAATTATCCTGATGCGCCAATAGAATATTTAGGGTTTCTACCAATTAAGGAAATGCAGTTAGTGCTGCGACGCAGTCGAGGGTACTTGATGACCCATCGATGGAGTGAAGCATTTGGCATGACTGCCATTCAATCATTAGCTTGTGGTGTGCCTATAATTACCTATAATAAGGGAGGCCCTGCTGAAATTGTGCGTCACGGCCAAACAGGTTGGCTAGTTGAGTCTGGTAATCTAGTGGAATTGGTAAAAGCAATTAACAATCTTGACAAACTTGATCGTTTAGCTTGTCGGCAACAAGCGGAAGCTGAATATTCTATTCAAGTTTATGGAAATCGTATGGAAAATTGGTTCTACGATATTCTGGCTCAGACTAGCTATTCGCTGAGGAGTTAGGAGTTATACCAAGGGTGATAAATATTTGTTGTAAATGGTAGGGACGTTGCATGCAACGTCTGTAGGTCAGAGGGAAGAAGGAAGAAATATTGAAGAAAAATAGAAGAATGATAGAGATAGCTGTCTAAAATTAATTGGAGTAGCTCTTTTTAAGCCAATAAAGTTCAGATAATACTAAAACTCATAAGGTATGGAACCATTAGAGTAGCTCTTGAGCTTACAGAACTGCAAAAAAAATCCTTAACTGAACTGCATTGCTTTTCAACCCTCTCTGATCGAGACGCACCTTCTTGTAGCATTCTTTTTTCAAACTGGTATAACAATATCACGATGGTTAAATATTATCTAACATTGACAGAGCTTTTAATCCCCTGTGCTCATCAGACTTTTTTTGATGATTCAGGTTAATTATCTGTTGAACAATATCAACTAAATAATCCCCAGCAATCCCCCACAGTTCACCATATATACCTACCCAAAAATTGTTATGTCTTCTATCTTTTCTTTGAGCTTCTGTTCATCTACAAATGTAATTTTGAACACCGGATTTTTTGATAAATTTACCTTGATAAAATCAACCAGTATCAGCAATAGCAAGCAGTGAAATTAAATTAGTCAAACCTTGTACATTAGCTAGACTTCCCTCTAGATTATATCCACCTGTTTTACCGAAAAATTGGGGTAGGCGCCTCGCCCTTGTAGGGCAACTTTTTATTTTATTTGTAAGTGAATTGAATATATGCTAGAGTGTTATTAGTTGCCGGGGGGCACTCGGAAACTCTAAACGGAGGTAGAGGGAAGGTTCAGACTACCGCCAAGGAAGCAGCACCCTGTGTTAGCGGAGCTATGCGCCACCAAAGCGTCAACCTCCCGAGGAACTAAGGTTCGATAGGAATCCCTGTGCCTTTAGGCCAGAGAGGATGTCAAAGTCTTTAAACATGGCTTCGATGCCCATTCTCCACCGATAAATTTTCAAAACTTCATACAAAGACGTAAAAGCCTTTTCCTGTCTATATTTGAGCCTATTTTCTACTTCTATTTTGTGTAAAGTCCCAATAGAACATCTGTATTAAGAGAAAATAATTTTGCGATTAGTGTATAACTAAACTTTTTATTATACCATATCCACTTAATTATTGATAAAAAAAATTCTTCTCCTAAATACCTTCTTTCTCCCTCCAGACTCCAGACTCCAGACTCCTCCGTAATTATTTATAACTGTTCATCCGAACATAATATTACTCGCTATTGTTCCAGGAATTACAAATTCAAGTATTAGACTTGTCGCTTTATAACTATAAAAAACTGCTAAACCCTTATCATGTAAGGATTTTAGCAATTTCCAGTGCAAAACGTATGGAATTACTACTGTGTCTTAATTTGAGCGATTTTTTCTATCTATTTAGCGACAACTCTATTGAAGTTCGGAGGATGTCAAACTAACCCAAATATATTGCCAATAAACCACCCGTAGAATAGGAAAAATATTAATCCTTCCCAACGAGTTACTTGTTTATCTTGAGTGACAAAAAAGAACATAATTGTTCCTGCTAATAAAACCAATAACCCACCACCAATAAGATCTTCAGGAATTTCTAAATTGCCGATTAGTCCTGGTATTCCTACTACCATCAATGAGTTGAAAATGTTAGAACCTAAAACATTTCCTACGGCAATTTCTGGGTGACCTTTTTTAGCAGCAGAAATAGTAACTATTAACTCTGGCAATGAAGTACCAAGAGCAACTGCACTTAAAGCAATTAATTCCTTAGCAATCTTGAGTATCTCAGAGATTTTAGTAACTGATTCAATTGTATAAGTTGCACCCAAAAATACAAATAATGAACTAATAACCAAAATGGCTATTTGTTTGGTTGGTAAAATTTTCTTTGAGTTTCTATTTCCATCTTTTTCTAACTCTTGTTCTTCCTTACCACTACTAATAGTGTATAAAACATAGACAACATATCCCAAAATACAAATAATAGCTTCATTTTTAGAAAAATTATTATCTAAAACTGTTAAACCTAATAAAAAAGCTGAACCAACAAATAGTGGTAAATCTACATTAATTAGTTCATATTGTATCCTTAAAGGACTGCTGATCAATGATGCAGTACCAATAATCAAGAAAATATTAGCAATATTGGAACCAACCACATTACCAAAAACAATTTCAGAGGAGTTTTGGTATACAGCGATAATAGATGATACTAACTCTGGTAGAGAGGTTCCTACTGATACTATTGTTACCCCTACTAAAAAAGGAGAAATTCCTAAAGATATACCTATTTTTTCTGCTGCATCTGTAAAGAAGTCAGAAGCTTTAATCAGAACGAATAAGCTGACTATAAATATTACGATCCAGACAATTAAGTTTGGCATTAGTTTCTTATTTCCATTTACATATATTATATATTTGTCGCCAATCTAAATTGAAGTTTTAGTGAGTATATTTAATATAGAAGTTGACATATCTTCCATGATCGAATGCTTTAACTGTTTGATAGTTGACTGCTGCTAAAAATTTCCTAAAATCCTTGATATTATTTTTGGCAACTTCAACTAACATATCAGGTCGATAGCTAGATATCAAATTTTTTGCTCCTTCCAACACATCTATTTCTTTGCCCTGTACATCAATTTTGATGAAGTCTACTTTTTCAGTAATTATTTCATCTAAAGGAACAACTACTAATTCTTGACCATTGATAATTTTATTGTCAATTTCTGTTAAAAATAAATCTTTAGCAGGATGTTCTTTTATGAAAGATTTACCACGATTTTTACCAATAGCGTAGCCTAATTTAGATAAGTCAATATTGCCGACTTGGTTAATTGAGATATGCCTCTTCAAAGCTGCAATAATTTCTGGATGAAATTCTATGGGAATGATTTTTGCTGCCTGAATAAATTTGGCAAAGTATACTAAATGATTCCCTGTATTTGCTCCAATATCAACTATAACTGGATTTGATGATTTTAAGTTTTGTCTGATCGACTCTAGCTGGGCTAATTCATAAAAATTACCACCAACATGAGCAATTTCTACTGCTAGATTTTTTCCTGTTATTTCAAATTTTATGGGGGTGTTTTGATAATTGAATGAAACTAGATTGTCTCTTTTGAGTAACTTATCAACTAAAGTTAACCAAACTTTAGCTACTTGATAATTAGGATTAATTTCTAATGCTTGACTGAATTCTGATTTAGCTTCCAAAAGTTTATCTTGTCTAATTAGTAAATTACCGATCGCTTGATGAGCTTGAAAACTTTTTGGCGATATTTCTAAGGCACGATGAAAGTAATTTAGTGCTTGATCAAATTTGCCTTGTTGAACTAGACTATTACCAATATTTCCATAAAATTCTAGGGCAGAATCTGGTTTGAGTTCTGCTAATTTTTGCCAATAAATAATAGCTTCGTCTAATTGATTTAACTCTTGTGTAATTTTGGCTAAGAGATAAAGTAGAGATATATTATTTGGCTCTATGGAAAAAGCATATTTATAGAATTGACTTGCTTCATCTAGTTTGCCCTGGTTTTGCTCTATTAAACCTAAGTTAATTAGGGTGGGTACATGATTACTATCAGACTTGAGTATGTCAATATATATTGACTCTGCTTCTTTTAGTTTTCCTTCTTTTTGTAGATTTATAGCTTTTTGGAAAGCTTGATTTATGTCTGTCATTGTTAGTTTTTTTGATAATTTTTTTGATTTTCAAACAGAATAGGTTAAAGATTTTTTCTTGTTTCCTCCTAATATTGCCAAAATCAAGGAATATGAACCTATTAATTAATATTGATTATTTGTTTTGATGTGTATAGTAATCCTAAGTCACTTGTAGAAAATTTAGGCACGGATATTAGAGAAAAAATTTGAAACCTTTAAGCCTATTCTCTGCCCCTTTTTTCTTAATTTATTATTAGTTTTGATGTGTATACCAATACTAAGTTACTTGGATAAAATTTAGGCACAATTATATTAGAGAAAAAACTTGAAACCTTTACTTTAAACCTATTTTCTGCTCCCTTTTTCTCAAATATTTTTCATATAACAAATATTGAGTTGGTGTTTGACTTATGCGAGTCTATCCCAGTAATAAGATTTTTGCTAAAAACCCTAAAGATTTTGAGAGTTAAAAACGAAAAATCAAGGTTTTCAAACAAATTTTACTTAATCAAATAACCCTGTTAAAAATAGTGGGATAGGTTCGCTGATTATAAGTCTTATACAAGGAAATGTTTTTCTCCCTGTTGCCTGCTATACAATCCAAACTAGGATAGTTATCTTAACCAAAAACTATAGTCATTCTGAATAAGACTAGAACACTTTTTTAGCTGAAACTCTTTCAAGGTAAGAAACCTTTGTCTCAATCTTAACTGGAATGACTATAAATAAATATTCGTATATATATCCAATAAAAAAACTTGGTACATTATACAACTATTAGTCGAATATGCAAATAATTAATAAATTTTTTCCAATTGACGAAAATCACGCTCTACTTCAGACCAAAGAGCACGGTTATGAGGGTCTGTTTTGAGTGCTTTCTTAAGATAGTTTCTAGCTTTATCCAGTTGCCTTTCTCCAATGAGGTGACGTGCCCAACGTTGATAGGCGATCGCTTGCCATTGTCGTACTTCCCAATCTTGAGGCATTCTTTGAGCCAAACCTTCTACTACAGCGATCGCTCGAGGATATCTTTTATATTTTAATAGTTGCTGTAAATGTAAATAATAATTTTGTTTAAGTTGTTTTTCTGCTTCTGATAAGTGTGATTGACTTTTATGTTTATTCTGTTTACGAGTTACTTTAACTTTTGTTTGCTTTGAGGGCGAAGTTTGTGGAGATTTAGTTTCTGGTTTTGAATTATTTTTTGTTGATTTGACAGTATAATTGTATGGTGATTCTGTTTGAGTAGGAGCAATTTTCAGCAAAATTTTGTAAGCTTCTGTAACTGCAATAAATTTATCTTTAGCTTGCCGATCGGGGTTAACATCTGGATGATATAGCCGTGCTAATCGTCGATAAGAAGCCTTAACTTCTCCTAAACTAGCTCCTATATTTAACTCTAATTGTCGATAATAATCTGCTATATCCATACCTTTTTTACAGATAATTAAAGTAGGGTGAATATTAAGTAGTTGTGTCAAATCAATTACACATTAATTTTAGGCATTCTCAAGAATTTAGACAAATTTTTGTTCAATCTATTTTGCCTACCTACTTAATTCACCCTACTGGAATGACATACCTAAATTTTGTGCTTTAGATTATTGGGGTGGGGTGGGTCCATCTAATTGGTTAAAACTCATTAATTTAACATGGAACTCTCCCCTACCCGATGCAACATTTTAAGTATGTCATGCCACTACTAACTACTAACTTTTAGCTATAGTTTTTAGGTAAACATTTTCTGCGGAATGCTGCGCAAACAGCTATTAGCTATCAGCTTTTCCTGCGGAATGCTGCGCAAACAGCAACAAGACTTTCTCTTTAAGAACAGTGTTTAAATTAACAACTACTTTAAGGTCAAGAGAACCAACTTTTGTAGTAAGACAATTAATAAATCGTCAACTAAAAGCAATAGCTGAAGTGTTGAAGGCTGAAGGCTGAATGCTTACATTTTTAGTTTTGACGTTCGTCAATTACTTGGTCAATTAGACCATATTCTTTTGCTTCTTCAGCAGACATAAAATAGTCTCGATCGGTATCTTTTTCTATCTTTTCTAAAGATTGACCCGTACATTCTACGAGCATATTATTTAACTGCGATCTAACACGCAAAATTTCCTTAGCTTCTATTTCAATATCTGTTGCCTGGCCACGAGTACCGCCCATTGGTTGGTGAATCATAATTCTAGAGTTGGGCAAAGCTAGTCTTTTACCTTTCGTACCAGCAGCTAATAAAAAAGAACCCATAGAAGCAGCTAAACCTAAGCAGATAGTAATTACATCTGATTTGATGTACTGCATAGTATCGTATATGGCCAAACCTGCAGTTACAGAACCACCAGGAGAGTTGATATAAAGATAAATGGGCTTATTTGGGTCATCAGAATCTAGATACAACATATAGGCTACAATTCTATTAGCTAGTCCATCTGTAACTTCTTGACCGAGAAAGATAATTCTTTCCTGACCAAGACGGGTGTAGATATCTATCCATCTCTCATACTGACTGCCAGGAAGACGATAAGGAACACTAGGAACACCTATAGGCATAATTTTTTGACCTTTGATTTTTTGATTTTATTGAGAACTTAAACAGCAGCGGGTAGTGGTTTTGGCAGTTCTTTTCTACTTGCTAAAACTTGGTCTATAAGACCATATTCTTTAGCTATTTCGGGTGTCATATAGAGCATTCTATCTGTATCTTTAGCAATCTTTTCTATTGATTGACCCGTATTTTTAGAAAGAATATTTAAAAAAGTTGTCTTATTAGCTAAAACCTCTTTTGCCCTAATTGAAATATCTGTTGCTTGACCTCTAGCTCCTGTTTTAGCTTGATTAAGAACTATGGTAGCATGAGGTAAACTTGCCCTATATCCTTTTGTTCCTGCCGACAAAATCATTGCTGCTGTACCCATAGCTTGACCAATACATATTGTATGAATTGGTGGTTTAACGTAACTCATGGTGTCACAAATAGCAAATGCTTCTGTTTCAAAACCAATTGCGTCTCCTGTGTACCAAGAAGTACCAGTAGAATTGATATAAAAATAAATTGGTTTTTCTGGATTATCAAACTGTAGATAAAGTAGTTGAGCAATAATTAATTGGGTAACATCAATACCTACATTTCTTTTTACTTCATCTGATGAAAATAGTGGTAATCCTAAATAAACGATTCGTTCTTTTAACATTAAAGATTCTAAATCAGGGGGTGGTGTCCGAAAAGAGGTGTCTCCGTAGTAACTCCCTGCTTGAACTGCTTTTATTTGTGAGTTCATTAGATAATTCCTAGCAATAATTGTACTATCTTTAAATTATGTTAGCGTGCTGTAGGGTTATTGTAGCGGGTATGATTGATATTAGTCATGGTCTTAAATTTAGTGATAATATTCTGAAATATTGCTACCAAAAACAATTTTTTTTGTCTAGGTGTGGATTTTACCATAATTATTTGGCAAAAATGGCGTATTTACCATTAATTATATTAATTGAGTAATATAGTTAGCAGAGATTGGGTTTCTTGTTGAGATACAGACTCGATTGTCATTAACTTTTTGAGAAACCTAGTTTTTATGTATTCAAATCGAAATTTTTCCCTATCAAAAATGGAGCGAGTGAGGACTCCCGGTACAATCTCCAATTTACCGGGATATGAATCGCGACAAAGCAAACAATAAGCACTCCATTGAGATAGATTGAGATAGAATGATGATCAAATTGGGACATGATAACACTAACCTACGAATTTAAGTTAATCCCCTCTCAGCAACAGATTGCCATCATAGAAGATATGCTGGCGGTCATCAGAAAGGTGTGTAATTATGCCTTGAGAGAGCGCAAAGACTGGATTAACAGTAGGAAATGTGCAGTTAACTGTTGTTCATTGCATCAAGAATACACAATCCCAGGGGATGCACCTTACCCTAACTACAATATACAAGCGGCCAACTTAACAAAAGCTAAGAAAGCTAACTCAGAACTCAAAAGAACAAATGCCCAAGTCTTACCGCAAGTTCTCAAGAATTTGGAAAAGGCATTTAGCAACATGAAACAGCAGGGCGATCAAATAATGAAAAATTAATAATTAATAATTAAAGAATTCAGCAATATTTGCTTCCCCTTGAAATGGGAAAAAATGAAATTTTTCCTTGAGCTTCAATCCTCTCCCTTTGAGGAAGAGGTAATTATTAATTGTTAATTGTTAATTGTTAATTGTTAATTGTTAATTGTTAATTGCTGAAGGATACCCCTGCTTCAGGACATCCCCTAGGAATTGATATTGGAGTTGATAAATTTTTAGCAACAACTGAATTGTGAATTGATGGAACGTCCAAAGTTTTTAACAAAACTACACAGCAAGTTGAAATTACTGGAACGTACATTAAAGTTAAAATCTAAGGGGTCAGCAAATCGACATAAACTTAACCAAAAGATAGCCAGACTTCATCAAAAAATCTCAGACACCCGAAAAGACTTTCACTTTAAACTAGCTCATCATTTATGCGACCAAGCAGGAATGATATTTGTGGAAGACCTAGACTTGAGAACCTGGGCCAAAGGAATGTTAGGTAAACATACTTTAGATGCAGGGTTCGGTCAGTTTTTTAATATCTTGGCTTGGGTATGCAGGAAACTAGGGGTATATTTTGACAAGGTAGACTACAGATATACCAGTCAAATTTGTCCAAATTGTGGAGCGCATACAGGTAAAAAAGACCTGTCTGAGCGGGAACATAAATCTCCTGAATGTAACTACTCAATCAACCGTGATGTAGCAGCAGCAAAAGTGATTTGTCATCGAGGTGTTACTGCGGCCGAGTGCAGATCGTGGAGGAAATTGACTGTCTAGGCGTACTGTCGGGGACTGGCAACAGTCTAGATAAGTGCCACTCAAGCAGTAAACCTAAATCGCGAGGTTTGGGAATCTCCTGTTATAATCTTTGATTTAATGGGAGAGGATGTCAAATTTGTGGATATATCCTGAAATAAGTAGTAGTAAAATTTCTAGTATATTTATGAAAGTTAATCTACATTCAGTTCTTAACGATACCAATATTGATGCCACTAAATCTTCATCTCAACGTCAACTGGCCATATCTATTTCGGCTCTGGCTGATGAGCTAGAAAGAACTGTACCACTAAACCTATGTTTGATTTTAGACCATAGTGGTTCTATGGAAGGAAGACCGCTGGAAACTGTCAAACAAGCAGCAGGACAACTTGTAGATAAATTGAAGGAGGGCGATCGCCTTTCAGTTGTGGCTTTTGACCATAGAGCTAAGGTGATTGTTTCTAATCAAATTATTAATGACCCTGGTAGTATTAAGCGCGAGATTAACAGATTAAGATCCTCTGGTGGTACAGCTATTGATGAGGGTTTGAAGTTAGGAATAGAAGAGTTAGATAAAGGCCAAAAAGATTCTATTTCCCAGGCTTTTATATTAACTGATGGGGAAAATGAACATGGGGATAACGACCGTTGTCTTAAGTTAGCAAAGTTGGCTACTGATTATAGTATGACTCTAAATTCCCTGGGGTTTGGTGATGATTGGAATCAAGATGTTCTGGAAAAAATAGCTGATGCAGGTGGGGGGACTCTTGCTTATATTCAACGTCCAGAACAGGCAATAGAGGAATTTGGCAGACTGTTTAATCGGATTCAATCTGTGGGACTTACTAATTCTTATTTACGATTATCTTTGATGCCTAGAGTTAGATTAGCAGAACTTAAGCCTATTGCACAAGTAGCACCAGATACTATTGAATTGCCCGTACAAAAAGAGAACGACCGTTTTATGGTCAGACTGGGAGATTTAATGAAAGATGTAGAAAGGGTAGTTCTAGTTAATCTTTATATTGGGCAATTACCTGAAGGAAAACAAGCGATCGTTCAATTACAAGTTCGTTATGATGACCCTGCTCAAAGTAAGGAAGATTTACTTTCTGAACCTATATTAGTTGAAGCTAATGTTACGGAAAAATATCAGCCTCAAATTAATTCGGAAGTACAAAATCATATTTTAGCTTTAGCAAAATATAGGCAAACTCAAATAGCTGAAACAAAATTGCAACAAGGCGATCGAGCTGGTGCTGCTACAATGTTACAAACTGCTGCTAAAACAGCATTACAAATGGGAGATACAGGAGCAGCAACTGTTTTACAAACCAGTGCGACTCGTTTACAAGATGGAGAGGAACTTTCTGAATCAGACCGGAAAAAAACTAGGATTGTCTCCAAAACAATTTTAAAGTAAAGGATACTTTTTGATTAGTTTAGCCAGGGAAAAATTCCCTGGTAAATAATTAAATTTTATCTAGATAACTAGAATTTTATTTATCAGAAATTATCCGAATATAATATTGAAAATTAAGCTTTAAAGCCTCTGTATAGCTGTGCCACTGGCTGTAACTCTACAAGTATAAACAAGATAAATTTTTCCTTTTCGCCAATCCTCTTGTTTTCAATTAGACTCAATCAAAACATCTAGTTCTTCCATCTATAAGTTCCATAACTTCTCTATCAGTTTCTCACATATGATTCCTGATTACTATATATAAATAACTATTATTTGGTGAATCTTCATCAACCCACTAAAATAATAATTAAAAATTTAAATTCATTTCAAAAATTTAGCGTTAACTTATTTTAGATGAAATAGTAACAATTGAAATGCAAACTTTTCAGTGTCTTATTCTCTAAAACCTATATGTACTCAATAAAGTCGCCAACTACTATACAGCACTTTGCAGAACAATTAGGTACAATGCCCAAAGCAATAAGCAAAGATAAAAATGAAACCTTATTATTTACTCAATGCTATTACTGTACCAATGAGTCGTGCAAAAGGCTGTAAGTTTTTGATCTGGAAGTAAAAATAGTTTTACAACAAGTATGAATTGGATTTTTTTACAAGGGAAAGAATGGTTTCAAAACTTATCTAGAGCATTAACAACTCCACTTTTTTATATTGGAGATAATCATCTTTCTATAAGTGCTATTGTCAGACTAATTCTATTAGGTGTAGCAGTCTTAATTATTGCTCGTGCTATTGGAGAAGGAATCAAGAGATTACTACTAACTCGTATGGGTTTAGACCGGGGTAATCGAGAAGCGATCGCCTCAGTTATTATCTATATAATCGCCATTTTAGGAATTTTAATTGTTTTACAAAGAGCTGGTATAGATTTGAGAACTATTACAGTTTTAGCAGGGGTTTTAGGTATTGGACTTGGCTTTGGATTACAAAATCTTGCTAGTAACTTTATTAGTGGTTTAACACTTTTATTTGAACAACCTATTAAGGTAGGAGATTTTATTGAAGTAGACAATTTATTAGGAACAGTAGAAAATATTTCTATTAGGTCTACAATTGTGCGTACTCTTGACGGTATATTTGTAATTGTACCTAATATAAAATTTGTAGAAAATAATATTATTAACTGGAGTTATAAAGATCCTAAAAGTCGTCTTCGTATGCCAGTTGGAGTTGCTTATGGTAGCGATCCACTGTTAGTAACGGAAGCATTATTAGCTGCTGCTCGGGCAGAAACGAGTGTATTAAACCGTCCTTCTCCTAAAGTATGGTTTAAAGGTTTTGGTGATAGTTCTTTAGATTTTGAGTTATTAGTTTGGATTGACCATCCTCAAGATAGCGATATAATTCAAAGTTCTTTGAATTTTTTAATTGAGCATGAATTGACTCAGCAGGATATAGTTATTCCCTTTCCTCAGAGAGATTTATGGTTAAAAAATCCACAAGATTTGAGTACCTTATTTAACAGTGGTATTTTTACAAATAATAGCGAAAGTAAAGTTTTTTCTCAAAATGGTGTTTTTTCTGAGCAAAAACAGAGTAGTTTTCAACAAACTAAAAAATCAGCATTAAAATCACCAAATAATTGGACTTTGCGAGACCTACTCAGAAGAGTCACTTATTTTGAAAGTCTTACTGATTTAAAACTCAGAAAATTAATAGAATATGGTTATAGACAGTTATTTCCTCAAGGGCAAATTATATTTAGAGAAAATGATGTTGGAGATTCTTTTTACATTATTCTTTCTGGTGCTATTGAGGTGATTTATGAAAAAACTGGTAAATATATTGCAACTCTTCACGAAGGAGAATTTTTTGGTGAAATGTCTTTGTTATTGGGTTCTCCTCGTACAGCTACAGTAAAAACTATTGAAGATTCAATTTTATTTGTAATAGAACAACATGATTTGCAAAGATTATTAGAAGAATCTCCTAGTTTGGCTACTGATATTTCTCGAAAGCTTTGTGAACGCCGACAGGCATTACAAGAATTAGGATTACTTGATCGTAGTTCTTCAGAAAATACTCCTTTTACCAGGATTAGAAATCGGATTCAAACTCTTTTTGGTATTTAAATAAAGAGGAGTCAGTCGTCAGGAGTCAGTCGTCAGGAAGGAAGAAATAATACCATTTCTCAAAAACTTTTCTACATTTTCTTGAGTAGGGGAGTAGGGGAGTAGGGGAGTAGGGGAGTGGGGGAGTGGGGGAGAAGTAAAAATAATAATAATTCATATTAAATCTGTTCAAATTAGCAAAAAATTTATTAGGATAGTTTAATTACTTAATAACTGAAGTTTTACCTAAGTACAGCATTACTTTTGGTAATTGGTATAAGAGGAGAAGGAGAAAGTTTTTTATCACTAATTATCCGGACATGATATTATCGTATAATTCAGTAGTTAGTAGTCAGAAGAAAGGAGAAAAGAGAAAAGAGAAAGGAAGGATGAGAGTGAGAATTATCTAGGGATATTCTGGAATTTTATGTCTACATTAAGTCTACATTAATATAAAGTATAGAGTAGGACAATTGTATAACCGGATTTCATGTTAAATGGAAAAAGTATACATTTCCAGAAACTAACTTTTAGTCTATAAAAAAAATGGCAAAAATTAGAGATAAATTTTCGTAATGAGCTAATATAATATCTAATACTATTGGATAAAAGAATATAGTAATCCTCAACGTAGTTGTGTCAAAAATATCTGAGAGTTAGGGAACGCTTAACTAAAGAAAAGTGATATTGAAACCTAAGATTTATAGCAGCTTCTATCAAGAGCAAGTAGTTAGAATCAATGTTTTATGATGTGTGATAAATATTTATCAAATTGGTATGACTTTTCCACTCTATCCTCAAGAATAAATAAAATTATAAAATACCATCTATTCCTGCCTGTGCTTCCTGGCGTAATCTAGAAGCAATTCTAAATAGTTCTTGACCTGTATGTAAATAATAATCATCATAATTTAGAGTAAACAATTCTAAATCTTCTATTCCGTCACTAACTTGATTTAAGCAATAATATAAATGAGCTGCTACTCCTGCAAAATTAGATGGATTTGGCTGAGAACTAAATAAATTATGAGCTTTTTTGAGCAAGCGCCGACAAGTTTCTAAATAATTTTGGAATGATTCCATTAGTTGGTCATCAAACGGATCGGCTGCTAAATAATCAATTTCCTTTTTTAGAGGTTTTAATATTTGAATTATAATTTTATTAACGGGTTTATAAACCTGATTTAACCATTTTTGTAGATGTTCATCTGCATTTTTACTTCTTTGATTTTGCTTCTGGTAATTTTTCTTTGTATTTGTATAATTCCAATCGTGTTGATTAAATTTTAGGTCATAAGATTTTCTTCGTTGGGGATCGCCTAATACTTCATAAGCTTCATTAATGCTAATAATACGTTTATGGTCTGCTATTTCTGTATTAGCATCTGGGTGAAATAACTTCACTAAACGACGATAAGCTTGTTTAATTTGTCCCTGAGTTGCTGTGGGATTAACATTCAAAGTTTTGTAATAATCACTAGTGACCATAAAATTATTTCTACTCAATATTTACAATAGAATCTAAGTTTTTACATTTCCATTACTTATTTTATTCATTGTTATCAATAATTTACCAATGAAATAAACAAACTTTTAAATTGATAATGGTAGATTAAATATTTTAGATTCTAGATAGCAATAGTGAGTAGAAAATTATATAAGGTATTTGAATTTCCCGTAAATATGAATTCTGCTAAATTTTGAACTGGGATTAAATTTGACTTTCCGTTAGGTAGAAGACTAATTATATTTTCTCATCACAATACTTAGTCTTTGCAGAGCTTTAAATAATCCCAAATTAGTCAGGTACTTACAATTCTCATCAAACACTACTACGCAAATATATAGCACTATAGTTTTGAGCACGTATATTGAGGCATTTTGTCAAACTGAAATTCAAATCAACTAATATGCAGAAACTAAGTATTCCTGTTACTTTTTCCTGATGACCTAAATTTGCCAAAAATGTAGTGTCGCTACGCGAAAGTCAAAAGTCAATCATTTTTGATTTGTAATTGTTCCCGCGATTTTGTAACTGGTCAGTTATTTCCGCCATCCTGCACTAGTATTGCCTGAATGTGTAAGTCCCACACTGAAATATATCTAGCTGACTGCCGTAGCTAGAGTTTGTTCTGGTTCCTGAAACAGTGGAGTACTTAAATAACGCTCCCCAAAACTAGGCTGAATCATTACTATCAATTTACCTTGATTTTCTGGTCGCTGACCTACTTTTATTGCTGCACAAAGAACTGCTCCTGTAGAAATACCAGACAAGATACCTTCCTCTTTAGCTATACGACGACCATAACTAATTGCTTCACTATCAGGAACCTGAACTACTTCATCTATAATATTGACATTAAGTACAGATGGGACAAAACCTGCTCCTATTCCCTGAATTTTATGGGGTCCAGGTTGTCCACCGGATAATACTGGACTATTTGAAGGCTCCACAGCGATCGCTTGAAAATCAGACTTTCGTTGCTTAATAGTTTCTGCAATACCTGTAATAGTTCCACCAGTACCAATACCTGCCACTAAAATATCTATTTGGCCATCCGTATCTTCCCATATTTCTAATGCTGTAGTCTGGCGATGAATTTGTGGATTAGCCGGGTTATCGAATTGTTGTAACATATATGCGTTAGGCGTTGACTCTACTATCTCCTGCGCTTTTGTGATACAACCCTTCATACCTTCACTACCTGGGGTCAAAACCAATTCTGCTCCGTAGGCACGTAACATAGAGCGACGCTCTAAACTCATTGTTTCTGGCATTGTTAAAATTAACTTGTAACCCCTAGCTGCAGCTACCATTGCTAGAGCAATACCCGTATTTCCAGATGTTGGTTCAACTAATACTGTTTGACCGGGTGTAATTAAACCCTCACGCTCTGCTGCATTTATCATATTCACACCGATGCGGTCTTTGACAGAGGCGGCAGGGTTCATTCCTTCTAGCTTTACTACTATTCTGGCGACACAACCTTCTGCTTGAGGAATACGATTCAATTGTACTAGAGGTGTACGACCTACTAATTCAGTAATATTATGAGCAATACGCATGATATATTTATCCTAAATGGTATGGTATAGTAAGGTCTACCTATAATTTGATAGAAAATAATTGTTTATTATGCTAAACTTTAAGTTGATTTGCAGCTAAAGTAAAGTGTCGTTGATTTCTGTAAAAATACTTTCTACTTTTTCAGGACTTCACATTATTACCAAAAGTCTAAAATAAATTTATATTAAGTTATTTTCTATTTTATTTTGATAAGTATACCCAATATTAGCTATGATTGCTTGGGTTTATATATATCTTATGTACTGAATCTTACAGATTTATATATTTTTTCTTTTTCTTTATGTTCTTCTGAGCATATTGTTTAATCAAAATTATTGAGTTAATCTTCTATCTTAAAAAACCTTAAAACTAATTTATAAGTTTGTATACTTACTACTAAATAATAAGTTTATTTTCAATCAAATATATTTTCTATTCTCTTTCTTAGTCAATTGGATATACGGATATGGCTAAGTTTCTCCATTCTCTCTCAATCCTTTGGAACTGTGTTCAAGGCAGATACGCTTTTGTTAACTTTTATTTACCTCGAAACATAAGTTATAGTAACTGCCAGGGCGATTAGGACAGAGAAGAATCAAAGTTATTAGACCATTTCATAGAGGCGATATAGCTGCCGCTAGGCTCCACCAACCCTATATTTCTCCTTTATGTCCTAAGCACCTTGGCGACTGCTATAAATTAGTTTTCACATATACTTATTTAAATAATTTACCAAATTTTCAAGACAAAAATTCTAATTATACAACCTTTTTGGGGGTTGCACATTATGGAATTATATTGCCAAAAAATAGTTTAGACTTTGACTAAAAAAAACCTAATATTAATTATTAATTATAGCAATTGATTAATCCAAAATCTTGTTCATCAAAAATCTCAAATCATTCGTCACTGTGCAATGCCCCTTTTTGAGTAGCCCTTAAGAAGATAGTATATAACTACTTGCTAATTTATATATTTATAAATTTTGAATTCAAGCCAACATCAAATCTCATTTAATATCTGTCAATAAAAATAGTTAAAAATAAATTTAGTTTACTGATGTTAATTACCAAAATAAGAAACAGGGAACAGAAATGTAGAGGAATCTGTTTTCAAATAAGTCATTAATTATTATAGCAGTCGAAGCCAAGAGGGTGGACATATCAAAAGATTAAAATTCAGGCAACACAAGATTTTTTTCTTCTAGATAACTAATCGCCTAAATAACTAAACGCCTTCTCTCCTAGATAACTAACTTTTTCCTCCTTGCTTCTTTTTTCTGCTATATCTATCAGGATAATTTGATAATTCAAGTATAGAATTTTTAACTCTCAGAATTATATGTATGTAGTTTGAGTAATCCTAGATAAATTGCAATAAATAAACTTTTAAAACTTTTAAGGTGTATAGGGTGGAATTCCACCCTAATAACTTCAGCTAATCACTAGAACTGGAATGTAGTCCTGATAGTACCGATAATTAATTCATCATTATCATCATCTTGGTTAGCATTTGTAATTACAGTTACACCAGGAGTAATCGAGATATTATCTGTAACTTGATATTTGTAAAATGCTTCTATGTGCCATGACATATCTTGTCGTAATCCCGATGCCAACCCATTAGGAAGTTGTAATTCATTCATATAGGGTTCCCGGCCTACAACAATACCACCTAAACTACCTTCCTTAAACAGATCGGGGAAAGCTATATTTGCTCCATAACTCCATTGTTCAAAATCACCTAAGCCAATTAGTTTCCCATCAAGATACATACCAAAGCCATTAATCGTTACCCAATCAGCTGCTCGCCAGGACATTTGTACACCATAAGCATTAGTCGAAACTGGTTGAGCAATATTAACTGAACCTGGTCGGCGGTCATTAAGTTCTGCATTTAAACCAAAGATAGTATTGGCAACACCAGTCCCCACAAAGCCACTGTTTAAACTGCCATTATCCCCTAGACCTGTAGCTGCACCATCATCATATCCAAAATTTCCTGGTCCAAAATAGCCTTTGTTGTAGGTAAGTCCAATTTGGAAATTTTTGATTGGAGTAAAAGTTAGTTGTGCTAATGCAGCATAATCTCCATTAAATAAACCTCTTCCTTCCCGAGGATCTTCACCTTCCGCTGCTAAGTAACCAAAAGATACAGAAAATGGACTATAGACACAAGCATATTGGTCTTTGCAACCAAAATCATACTCAACGCCAAGTCCTTTACCTCCCCCTAAACGATAGATCGGACTCCTTTGACCAAAAGCACTTAAAGAACCACTTCCTCCATCATAATCTTCCATGTAAGGGTTGAGAGTAGGAACAAAATCGTACCAACTTACTTTATTAGCAGCAATAGTTACTCTAATGTTATCCCTGACAGGGAACTTATAGAAAAGTTTATCTAGCTCAACCGTATCATCTGTGAGGTTAAGAACATTAAAAGTTTGCTGTCCCTCAGCCTCAGCTATCTTCTGGTTAAATGCTTGAGCATTACCTGCTTGTAACCTTGTAAATAATAAGTCCTCACCAGAAAAGCTAGTGTTGAAATTCAAACGTACCCTGTATTGAAATACTGTTTGGTCTTCGTCTTGTGTATTATCGTTGAAGGTTCCGTATCGCCCTTGGTCTTCAAAGTTATCAACAAAGGCAAAAATTACCTCACCTCTAAGTTTGGTAGTTGTCGAAAATTGATTGGCCTCTAATTCAGCAGCACGAGCTTCTAGAGCATCAACACGACCCCGCAAAATAGCTAATTCAGCAGAAAATTCTTCTTGTAATCTTTGTAGAATTGCCAGGTCTTCTCTAGTTACTGTATCTGCTATAGCAGCTTGTAATAGTTCTGTAATTCTATCTAAGCAAGCATTAACACCAGCCGCAAATTCAAAACGGGTTAAAGCACGGTTACCTCTATAAGTACCATCCGGATATCCAACAATACATCCATAACGCTCAACTAAGGATTGTAGTGCTTGAAAGGCCCAGTCTGTAGGTTGAACATCAGAAAGTTGAGATACAGAAGTAACTTGACCTTTTGTTTTTCTTCTATTTCCTCTGTTAAGATTACGAAGACTTGGTTGACGAAGGTTACGACCTTCTCTTCCGTAGCGGTTTATTTGTCTTATGGTCGTTGCTGGTGCATTAGCAACGGAATTAGCTGAATTTGTTCCAGGGACTTGAGCTAATAGTTCAGTTTCCTGTGTTTCTATGCTTGTATCTTGGGACTGAACAACCAGATTTGCTGATTTACTTTCAGTCGCTACAGCGGCTGAGGATGCAACAAGGGTTGCTCCCAAGACTGCTGGACTAAATAGTAGACAATTCCAGAATTTTTTTGACATTTTCCCTCTCATCCTCACACCGATCGCAGAGAGACCATTTGGCTATATTTATCAGTTAATTTTGATTGGTTAGCATAGTTTTAGCTTTGCAACTTCTTGATTATTAAGAAGGAGTTGCAAAGGTGCAAATAGTCTAATTTTTTTTCAGAGTCTAGGTAGCTCTTGGAAGGATTAGACTTACAAGCAATCTTAAAAATACTTTCAACCTTAGAACAAATTTTGAGGTTTGTTCAACTTTATCTACAGCACAAACAGAGCTTTCTGTGAGTTTTACTAAAAATTTAATTTTTAACCCTAAGATTTTTACTTGACACTCCCACCGTTAAATCGCTCGATTATAACGGGGGATTCTTGCTTCACAAACTCTTAACTAGATAACAAATCAAACAAGTTGAGCTGTACCCCTGCCAGACCGTCTCCACAAGCTTTTCTTGCTCCGTCTTTACGCTGAGGAAACCTCAGCGCAGGCGGTGCGCTTTTATTTAACGGTGTGCCCCACCGCTATTAACCCTCTACTATTGATTCACCACCACTTAATTAATTTATAACTTTGAAATCTATGAGGGGCTGTGTGCGTTGGTTTCCCGTGCAATTTTTACGCCCCCTCTCACCGCTAAATCTCGCGATTATAGCGGGAGTCCTCTTTCAAGATTTTTTGATAAATAGATTCGGTAGTTGAGTGACAGGTTATCACAATTTTTTTTTATCAACAACCTCTATACAGAATTTTTTTATTCTGTTAACCATGGCCTAATTAATTTTTGATCTTTGTATCTCTAGTATAAATTTTTGCTTTTTTGAGTGTACCTTATTTGCTGTGTCCTAGTATGGAGAAGACTTCTCGTTGTTCAAATAGTTCCAAGAAGTTGCTATTAATTTTATTCTGTGCTGCTTCATGACGCATAATTCTGAGAGCAACTTCTACAGGCAAACCTTGTTTGTAGGGGCGATCTCCTGCTGTTAAAGCATCATATATATCTGCAATAACCATAATCTGGGCTTGAATAGGAATATCTTTTTGCTTTAGTCCCCTGGGATAACCACTGCCGTCCAATTTTTCATGGTGTCCATAAGCAATTTCTGGAATTTGCTGTAAGTTATTTGTCCAGGGAATCCGCTTCAAAAATTCGTAAGAATGAGTTACATGAGACTCTATAGCTTTTCTTTCTTCAAAAGTCAAGTTACCTCTAGGAACTGCTAGTTGAGCCATTTCCTCCGGTGTAATTAGTGATTTAACTTGACCGTCTATGTCTTTGTAAGTGTAAAGTAATAATTGCTTCAGTTGTTTCAGTGGTTCTTCTGTTGTTATAGTTGGCTCGTTAGCGGTTAATACTATTTGCCAATAGTTATTAAGCTTGGTGATCGCTGTTTCTAGTTCTAAATCCAAATTTTCAATTTTTTGGCATAGAGGACAATTTTCTTGAGTATGTTGTTGAGATATGTCAGATAAATGTCCGAGTAACTGTTTATACTTGGTTTGAGTATGCTCCATCTCCAATGTACGTTGAGCAACAGAAAACCTTTGCTGAATCAGCTCTAATTGTTCTTTATAAAGTTTTTTGCGTTTTGTTAATATTGCTTCTGGGACTCCAATTTTACCGAAATCATGCAGCAAAGCAGCATACCGAACTTCTTTAATTTGCTGCTCGTTAAAGGACACTGCCCATAAAGGCCCGCTAGTAATAGTATTAACCTCTTCACACAAGCTTACTGTTAATTTTGCTACTCGTTCTGAATGACCTGATGTACATTGATCTCTAGCTTCTATTGCTTGTACTGATGCTTTGACAAGGCCCTCAAATAGATTTTCAATATTTTCTTGTAAATGATTTCTTTCTATTGATATAGCTGCTTGAGAAGCAAGAGAACTTACTATTCGTTCTTCCCATTGTGAGTACGGCTGAATTAATTCTTGAAAATTCTTCGCTGTTAATACTGCATTTGAGTTAATCTTGCGATTAATTAACTGGAGCACTCCAATTATTTCCTGAGACCTATTTTGCATAGGTAAAACTAACACAGAACAGGTACGATAACCAGTATTTTTGTCGAAGCTTTTGTCAAATTTATAAGGTACACTTAAAGGTAAATTATAGGCATCTGATAAGTTTAAACTTTCACCTGTAAGAGCAACATATCCAGCCAAGCTTTTCGGTGTCATATTGATGGCCAGTTCGTGGAAAGAAAAGTCTGGCAAGGAATCGTTTTGGGCTACCTTGAACAATAACCTAGTAGGTTGATTTCCTTTTTTTTCTACTAGATAGACGCTACCTGCATCACTACAAGTTATCTCCCGACTTTTGGATAAAATTAAATGTAAAATATCGCCCAAATCGTAAGTATCTGAAAGGGCAGCACCAATATGTAGTAGCTGCTCTATCAATAATTCTGTGCTCTCGGTAGCGGATTCTTGCATCCACTTGAGAATATTTAGTTGGAACATAATTTAGGGCTATTAACTAGCCTTTATCCTGAGCAAACTTAATTACTAATTAATACACTTAACTTTCGGGTAGTAATATAGTTAAAGAAAATTATTTTGAATTTAAAGGCATCAAAATTCTAGTTTTTGCTTGCTTAATTTCAGTTTTAATGAGAAAATTTATTAACTAATAACTCTATTATAAATACTTGGTCAGCTAATCCGTACTAGACTAACTTAAATTGTATCCGCTCAATAAATGGGGGTAGACTACCAGTTGAGAAAATATTTTACGTAATTTGAGGTTTATCTTTTACCGATTCACCCCGGATTATTGAGCTGTTACCTTAAATTTATATCGAACTATGAAAACTAGCTTAGTCTAAAGCAGATATTTGTTTAGCCATGCTAAAATCTTTTTCTGTTAAACTGCCTACATCATGGGTCGTTAAATTAATTATTACTTTATTATAAGATATCTCTATATCAGGATGATGCTGTGATGCCTCGGCTGGATCTACTAATTGATTAACAAAACTAATTGCTTCGACAAAATTTTTAAATATTTTTACGCACTGAAGTTTATTTCCTTCTAGCTTCCAGTCTGATAATTGACTAATACGTTGACTAATTTCTTCTGCACTCAGCAATTTACTCATAAAATTCTCCAAAAACTATCCGCTCTTATAATAAAGTAGTATGTTAGCAAATGCTTTAGTACTACTTTATTATAAGAGCGGTCTAGCGGGTCACCTTGATTGAAACCTAACTGCTGAGAGAAACCCCAGATCAGCTTAGTTAAAATAAATTTTAACTCCCCTAGAAGGGGAAACAAGCTAGCTACTAGAGTCAAGCCCCAGCACACAGCTGGTATTTTCCAATCTGGTGACCCAAGCGTTTACTACTATCTTGCATGGGCATCACCTCCTTATATCCCTAAGCGGTTTTTAATAATCTTTACTATTAATAATAGTAGCACAAAAATTTGAGAATGCAATTGTCTTGTTAATTTTTTTTTTCTCAGTTCAGGACTTCAATAACTTAATAAGCAAAAATTAAGAGTTTTAGATACAGAGTAATAACCAAAAAAAGGTTAAGAGATTATCTCTATTAAAATAACAAATATGCTAGTTAAAAAAAACAAAAATATAAAGTACATTGCTGGTTTATCAGGTAGAGACTATCCAATCATTTAATGAGTGAATATTATTATTCCGCTACTGTTCATCACTTATAGCGCTGTGCGCAGGCAACACGCAACAGGCAACAGCTCCGGAAGGGGGAATAAATTGCTGATAATATAAGAATTTTAGCTATTTGGCCCCTCCTGCAATTTGTAAATATACCAGCGCTCATTGCTATAACTTGAAAAGTTCTGTATATACGCTGGATTGAAAAAAGTGCCTAATCTTCCAAAAATAATGGCTCCTACAAACTAACAATGTAGGAGCCATGAAAGGATTTAAAATTTATCCCTTCATAAATTATTACAGAGCGTTACCACGAGGTAATACTTCTTCAGGGAATATAAAGTTTTGATGTGGTTGATCTTGAGGTGCCATCCATGCTCGGATACCCTCGTTCAACAAAATGTTTTTGGTATAAAATGTTTCAAACTCTGGGTCTTCTGCTGCCCGTAATTCTTGGGATACGAAGTCATAAGCTCGTAGGTTTAATCCTAAACCTACTATACCGATGGAACTCATCCACAATCCTGTTACTGGTACAAATAACATGAAGAAGTGAAGCCAACGTTTGTTGGAAAATG
>NZ_JAAHGM010000041.1:0-62588 GCF_010692625.1 Okeania sp. SIO2C2 | reverse complement strand
CCGTCAGGAAAAAGAATAAAGCGTGGTTTGTATAGAAGTAGTAATAATTGGTTAATTAATGCAGACTGTAACGCGGCTGCAAATATAATCACAAAAGTAAGCAGAAAGCTAAGGTTAAACTTAAGCCAACTGTGTAGGGGCACTTTGACTTGTCCCCAGAGAGTGTATCTTTGGTCAGCTAAGAATAGATGGAGCAACACCGATAAATCCGTGTTGCGTAGTATCTACTTAGAATCCCCTCGGCAGAGAGTCCAGGGGAGTAGTCAAATAACTGACTTAGGAATAAAGTAACAAGCAATGTAAAATACTATTTTGGATAAATACAAAGATAAATCAGCTTTGAATTACAGTCCTTTTTTCAGGAAATAGACTTATGTACATGAGTTTAAACACCTATCAATGCTAACAGAGTATGGAAAATTTGCTCTGACAAAAGCCACTTGGGAAGGTGAAGTACAACTATGACTCTATTGCCCTAACTTTCTTCCGATGAAATCAAAAATCAAAAATCGGATTTTTATACTGTGTAAATAAAAAACGCAGTAGCAATGTTGATTGTTGAATATTAAATCTTGAGGTTAACAATGAGGTATCGCACTTTAATTGCTGCACTATTAGCTGTGTGTTTGAGTTTTTTGACCGCTTGCTCAGAAGGTCCAGATAGCAGTCAAACACTTACTTACGAAGATATTGTAAATACTGGTTTGGCTAACAACTGTCCTGAGTTACCAGAAACAGCTCGTGGGTCTATTACCCTTGACCGCGATAGCTCTTATATTTTGACAGATTTGTGCATACAGCCAACTGAATATTTTGTCAAGGAAGAACCTACTAACAAACGCCAGAAAGCAGAATTTGTAGAAGGAAGAAAATTGACACGGTATACTTCTAGCTTAGACCAAGTAACAGGGGATCTGATCTTTGATGAAGATAATGTATTGACATTTAAAGAGCAGTATGGTATTGATTTTCAGCCTATAACTGTTCTCTTACCAGGTGGTGAGGAAGTACCTTTTCTATTTACCGTCAAAGGACTTATTGCTAAAAGTCAGCCTGGTGTTTCTGCTATTAATACCTCTATCGATTTTGAGGGTATCTATAATGTTCCTTCCTATCGAGGTTCTAGCTTCCTAGATCCAAAGGGTCGTGGTGTTACTTCAGGATATGATAATGCAGTAGCTTTACCAAATCGTGCAGATGATACAGAGTTTAGTAAAGCTAATGTCAAGTTTGCAGATACCAGTCTCAAGGCTGGTGAAATTTCCCTGAGAATTTCTAAAGTAGACAGCGAAACTGGTGAAATTGCTGGTATCTTTGAAGCAATTCAGCCTTCTGATACAGATTTGGGCGCAAAAGAGGCTTTAGAAGTTAAGGTTGGTGGTACTTTTTACGGTAGGGTAGAGGTAGCTTCTTAAGCTAAATATTGGGTCTGAAATTAAATTGCTCGTGCAACTTATATGATTAAAGACCCTACCTATCAAAATTGAAAGTTTGTGAAGATAACCAACTGTCTCTTTTCACCTAAAAATGTCTTTTCATTGAAAGTTGTAAGGGGTAGGTTTTAGGTTCAATCTTATTGGAAATTAAACCCCAAAAGGCTAATTTTACTCCTGGTTACTGTGAAGTTTTCAACAGTAGTTGCTCTGTAATAGTGCAGTTAAAAAATTGGCTTCCTAAAACCTAAAACTAAACAGGCAATAGAAGGGTAACGACCATAAAAAAAGAATATGTATAGAGGGGCTAAACACTCCTCTATTGTTATTAGATTTAGATTTTATTAGAAAAATATTTAAACAACTAATAAATATTATTATTAAAAATAATTATTGATCCTATAGCAATTTCCAAGAATCGTGAGGTACAAAATTCGTTTATTTTATTTTAGGGAGTAGGGAGTAGGGAATAGAAAAATAACTGTATCTCAGTAACTTGAGAAACGCTATATTAAACATATTTATACTTAATTAAGTTAATCAAGTAACTACTTATTACATAGAAAATAGATAAAACCATCGACTACGATATTGCTGATAAAAAGGCTTAGAATATAACTAAAACTATTATGAATAAATTGTGTCTAATATCACAATCCAAGATTCCAAAGCAATAATTTTATAAACATACAATTCCTAGTAGAAGATGTTTCATTAATTAATAATGGATAATGAATAATGGATAATTACCTCTTGTTAAAACCGTAACGGAATTAAATATCAGGAAATCTGATTTCTTCTCTTGGTCGATTGGATATGGCGAGGAGACCCGTTCTTACAGACCCGCTCCGAAGATCGCCATCCCACCCTACGGGAAGCTGCGCTAACGACCGCTTTTTTCTCCTTAAAAGGAGAGGCTTTAAACCTTTGGGGATTAATTATCAATTATCAATTATCAATGATCAATTGGTAAAAATATAGTGCGTATTTGATTTACCATCACTAGGTTTCTATCAGAATTATTTTGAAAATTAGGTAAGTCGGAAACCATCGTCTTTTAAGCAGTGGATGGAAACGACTTGGGCAGGTTTTAACCCGTAGTCAAAAAAATGTGTTATAATTGATTACTAAAGACACATTGACCTCTGAATCATCGTGAAAGCCCGATATCTAATGGACTATACAGGTTAAATGGTAGTTAACCGAAAAGGTGGCTCGGTGCTTGCCAGCACTCTGTTTCCAGCCGTTAGACAGCACGTTGTACCTCAGAGCGAGTGAATCAAATAACAACCAAAAAAAGTAGCCTCAATGGTCGCCAGACCAGATAGAGTAGTGGCTATTGGCACCGCCTAGTTAGCTGCTCCTGTATGCGTAGTACGGTATGGTACTGGCAATTTAGCCGTTCCGAGCAATGTGGGAATCGTAGTTTTAATATCAAATCCGTTTAATTGGACATCAAAAAAATCTTCAATCGTCATAACTACCCTCATCTTTGTAATTCTTTCTCCTCCTGACTCCTGTCTCCTGACTCCTGAGGACTCCTAACTTAACCATTCTATGGCTGTTTAACCGGATTTGATATAACCTGATAGAAAGCTCCTCTGAATAATTCACGCGACTGTAGTCCGTGGAGTGTCAAAATATACCTATGTCTACCACTATCACTCAAAAACTAAAAAGTAAAAACCTGGAACTGTTGCGCCAATATCAACAGTCTCCTTCTTATCATCTCCGTAATCAATTAGTTAAACTTAATGTTGGACTTGTAAGAAAGGAAGTTTACCATTGGTTGAATAGGTGTACTGAAACCTACGATGATTTACTCCAAGTAGGCTGTATTGGATTAATTAGAGCAATTGAGCGATTTGATATATCGAAGGGACGAGCCTTTAGTTCTTTTGCTACTCCTTATATCCGGGGTGAAATTCAGCATTATCTAAGAGATAAAAGTCCTTCTGTACGAATTCCCAGAAATTGGCTAGCTATGGATCGGCAGGCCACAAAAGTTATACAAGACCTCCGAGTGAAGTTAAGACGAAAACCTACAGATTTAGAGGTGGCCTCTGCATTGGATATTTCTTTGGAACAGTTGCAGGAAATTCAATTAGCTTGTCGTAACCGTGCTCCTCTGAGTTTGGATGCTCCAGTTCAAGATGAAATAAATGGAACCACTTCTTTAGGAGAATTAGTTCCAGATAGTCAGTATCGTAGTTTTCAGTTAGCTCAAGAAGACCAAATTCGTTTACAGCAAGGGCTGGCCAAACTAGAAGAAGGTACTCGTAAGGTTTTGGAGTTTGTTTTTCTCTGTGACTTGACTCAGAAGGAAACCGCTGAGCGGATGGGGATCAGTGCAGTTACTGTTTCTCGAAGAATCAAGAAAGGGTTAAAGTCTTTGCAAAAGATCATGCAATAGCACTTAAAAGCAGAAAGAAGAAGGAAGAAGTTTTTAGTTATCTAGAAGAAAAGGTTAATTATTAGATATCTCCAGAAATTAAATATTCCTATTTGAGCAACTTTTCTAGAGAGATTATATACAGTCCGTTTAATTAACATTCGAACAACCTCTGCTGTCGATCCAGAGGAACTTTTCCTATTCTCTCAGGTTACTGCCCCCTGCTCCCATACTCAAGGTTTCTAAGTTCTGTTTCACTCCTATATTTATTGATATTCCGTTATTTATCCTGCAGAGTCCTAGGCAAACAGATATTCCATGAGTCCTAATAATCATGGCAGTTGCTATATTAGCTTCTTGGCAAATTAATGCTTTGAACTTGACTTGTTCAAAACACTTATTGTAGGTATTTAGGTAAATTTTATTAGTAATTAATATTATTGCATAATAGACAAGTTAATAAATTTCATAATTCTGTACCACCTCAAATAAAATTGGTATAACACCTACACCTAATTCTATGCAGCCTCACATAAAATTGGTATAAACTTTAAAAGTATAGGCAGTCCTGCAACCGTAATGGTATTGATTGAACTTGGGACAAATTACCTAATGATGTTAGCTGTTATTACCTGAGATCCAATTAAAAGAAAGCGGTCGTTTTGCTGGCACACAACTCCGTTAACGCTGCGCGACATTTTTGCAGAGCATGACAAACGGAAAAAGCAGAGCTTCCCGTAGGGTGGGATGGCGAGGATACTTGGCCATATCCAATCTACCAAGATAGAGGGTGTATTTCAGTTTATTTCCTACTCACAGTTTTTTCCACTCCTAGTCTGACCTACTCCCCTACTCCCTCTTCCATTACTATGCACCACTACCAAAGTATAAACCCCGCCCATATCTAGTAGATGGGTGGGGTTAGTTTTTAATACCGATATATTCTTATGTTTAATGAGAGGCATCGGTTAAATTTTGCCCTTCATCCAGTTTTTAAACAAATTCTCCTTAACCATAGTCTGTCGCAACACTTCAACTAAATACTCTTGAGCTTCTTCCCGACTTAAACCTTTCACTTGCTCCCGTAGAACTTGTAATTTGAACTGTTGCTCCATAGTTAAGCTGTTAGACATTTCCATAGTTTACTCCTTGCTTATCTAGATAATAGATATTGGCCTATATATTAAGGCCACAGTTAAGTTGATTTATTGACTCTTATGTAAATTATCGTAACATTTACTTGACATACTGTCCATGATGTACATTTTGAAAATAATTTATTCGACAAAAGTTAACATTAAATTAATAAAAGCTAGAAGTATTATGATGATTAGGCTAGAACTAATATCCTAAAAATTCTAAAGATGGAGAAGGGCAAATGGATGCAATGGAATTTTTTCAAAAGAGTGCTGGTAAATGGCGATCGCAACGAACAACCCATCATCTGGCCTTCAGACAAGCAGAAATGGGCAGTTCAGATATTCAAGTAACTAGCTTGGGTGCTGGAGATCCGAAAGTAGTAGAAATCTGTAAAATGCACGAAATTGACCCAAGTTTGGCTGCTGGAGGCGCTTTTGTTACTTGGGATGGTTCCATGGCCTGGGATAAAGATGATGAAAATCACAAAGGTTCAACTGTATTTGCGATTGTTCCAGATCCAGAAAATCCTAGAAAAGGCAGAATGTTGCGAGAACGAGGCTATGCAGAAATTGTCCCAGTAGTGGGACTGTTTGAGATGGATGATGAAGATGGACTAAATCTAATTACAGAATATGAAACTATGAGTTCTATTGAAAGATTCTGGTTTCCTAGCCCTAATCTGAGAATGCGAACCAGTGCAGTGAAGCGGTTTGGTGGATTTAATACTTCTACATTTTGTACAGAAGTTCGAGTAGAGGAAAACAACTCAGATTCTGAAATAGAAACGTCACAGAATACTGCACAGTTTTATTCTGCTTTTGGCTGGTAGATAGATAACAATATGCCCAAAGTTAGCAAATAGCTATCAAAATTGTTACAGATTGTTGCGTAAGTTAATAAAAGTGAGACTTGGATTGCCTCAATCCCTTAATCTAAAGGTTGGCTATTGATGCAATTTTTTGAATCGCAGCAAGGTTTAGTGTGCTCTGGCCACACTTGATAAATCAAATTTAATAATTTTAAGGAGATTCTCACGTGGCGATTCCATTATTAGAATACAAACCTATCAGTCAAAACTCACGAGTTGCGGGTTATGAAGTCCCCGGTGATGACCAACCAATGATTTATTCAGCCGAATCTTTGCCCTCTGGGTCAGGATGGGATGAGTTAATCTGGGCAGCTTATCGTCAAATTTATAGCGAACATCAGATTCTTAAGAGAGATCGCCAAATCTTCCTAGAATCTCAACTCAAAAATGGTCAACTTACAGTTCGAGATTTTATTCGTGGTTTGGTCATTTCCGATCCATTCCGTCGTAACAACTACGATACAAATAGCAACTATCGCTTTGTTGAGTTATGTGTTCAACGTGTTTTAGGTCGTGATGTTTACAGCGAAAAGGAAAAGATTGCTTGGTCTATCGTTGTAGCGACTAAAGGTATGGAAGGTTTCATTGATGAGTTGGTTAATAGCGAGGAATACCTCGAGAACTTTGGCTTTGATACTGTACCTTACCAGCGTCGTCGGGTTATACCCCAAAGGGATGGAGGAGAAACTCCTTTTAACCTAAAGACACCTCGTTATGATTTCTACTATCGGAGTCTTCTTGGTTTCCCTCAGGTAATTTACCAAAATCAAATACGTCGCTTTACTCCCGAAGAACAGAAACCAAAAGCAGGCGATCCTTCTCTTTATTTAAATTTAGCACAAGGTCTTAATGCTCAAGGTGCATCAGCACGAGTTAATTTAGGTAATATCAATCTGGCTATGGTACCTTATCGTAAGGTATAATTTATATTATTACTCTAGCATCTCTGTTGAGTAGGATTAAATTTGGTAGGGGTGGGATATTCGTGCAAAGTATTTGGTTAACTTGCCAAAACAAGGAACATGAGTATTGTATCCCTACAAATTTTTAGTTACTGAAAAGAGGGAGTAGGCAGTAGGCAGTAGGGGGGAAAAAATTGATGATTTATGTGCAATAATTGATTTGATTTTTTATTACTTAGGGCTTGCTGATTAAATCTAAAAGCATTGACAGATAAAGGTTATAGCATTTTTAGGTCTAAAAAAGTGTTAGCTTTTCGGTGGAAAAAGCTCAAAAAGCTAGTATTTTGGGACGATTATGGCAGAGAAATCAAGGGACAATTCTTACTCCTACCTCCTCTATAATTCCCATTTCTCCTGACTCCTGACTCCTGACTCCTGACTCCTACCCTCACCCATAAGACTTTTTGCTGCAAACCCTACTTAGAGATGTCTACTGAAAAAAACAATGCTGAGTTAGAGTTGAGTAATTTGAACTTTATCTCCATACTTCAAATTAAGCTGAGATTGAGCGCTACTAGCATTAGCAGCGATTTCGACAAAATCGTGAGAACCAACAATTGCAATTACTTCTCCTGGTTGACAGTCACTATAAGTATTGCCACTGACTATAGTTTTATAGGATGAAAGATTGTCATTTTTTTGAATCACAACTAACCAGGTTTTACCCTGAATATAACTGCTGGGAATATTAGTAATTATATTGCCAAAATAGTCAATATATTGAACTGAACCTTCAATACCTGAGTCTGTGAGAGTAATTTTATTTAAAGGTAATTTTACTAAACTTTCTGGGTTAATTTTTTCTCCCAAATTTTCTAATGAAACCCCTCTAGCAATATGAGCGCCAACAGGAGCAAATATATCTCGACCGTGAAAGGTTGTACTAGGTGAATTTGTGCGCCAATAGTCAGAATTAGTCAACTCCACAACTTTTATTTCTTGTGTTTCTAGGTTTTCCAGCACACCACTAAAAATACCGTTATCGGGTCCGACAAAAAAACCTGTTGATAATTGAATGGCGATCGCTCTTCTGGCACTTCCTACACCTGGATCGACAACAGCTATGTGAACTGTTCCTGTGGGAAAATAGGGATAAGCATTTTTTAAACAAAATCTTGCTGCAAATAAATTTTGAGCAGGAATTTCATGGGTGAGGTCTATTAGCGTTACTGTCGGATTAATTTGATAAATTACACCTTTCATCACACCGACATAAACATCTTTTAATCCAAAATCAGTTAAGAGTGTAACTATTTTTCTATCAGACATGATTATTTTTGATATTATATCATGTTCGGATAATCAGTTATAAATAAAATTTAAGAACTGACAGTACCGAATAAATACTGAAATTATCTGGCGTTGGTAATTGATGGGATGATTTATATTTTGGGGTAGCGCTCTGTAACCGACCCCGGTTAATCATTGGGGGATTGCCCCTACAAATTTCATCCTGTAATTTACCAACGCCAATTATCTTTACTTTTCTTCTTTCCTCCCCCTACTGCTGAGGACTGAATCCTCGCTAAGTTATTTATAAGTTTCAACCTAACATGATACTATAGTAGGGAACAGAGAACAGGGAACAGGCAATAGGCAATAGACAATAGTAGGAAAAATTTTCCTGTCTTAGGGTTCATCATCAATCTATGTCATATTAAATCCGGTTAAACAGTTATAGATTGGTTAAGTCTTTAGGAGTCAGGAGTCATTCCTCAGCAGTCAGGATGAGAGAGAATCACAAAGATTTAGTAGTTATGACGATTCGAGATTTTTTTTATGTCCAATTAAACCGATTTGATATCAAACACTAATATTATGTCCGTTTAATAGCACGGCACGATAGAACTCCCTTATGGGTTCCGCGAACGTTAAAGTTTTTAGGTGGTAGGTGGTAGGTGTAAATTACTGCACTCACTGTCGTACGGCGCAAGCGGTCGATCTTCGGAGCTTTCCGTAGGGTGGGATGGCGTTAGCGTTAGCGTTTGCGCAGCATGACCATAGGAAAGCACCTCTGTAAGAAGTAGCGGCTCTGTCAAGAGCGCGTCTCCTCGCCATATCCAATCGACTTAGAAAGCGGTCATATCCCGCGGGGCACGCCAGACGCAAGGAAATGCGCACCAAGCAGGTAGAAAAATGCTCATCTCCCCATCTCCCCATCTCCCCATTTAATTCAATTGTTCAATTTGATATTGGGCATCTCTATAACCTCCTGTTCGACCTTGCTCTAAATAAAGTTTGGCTGCTTTTTCAAAATCACTAATTGCTCCTTTTCTATCCCCAAGATTAACTCTAACCAATCCTCTACTATAGTAAGCATCAGCATATTCAGGGTTAAGTCGAATTGCTTGAACATAGTCAGCGATCGCTTGCTCATAATTTTCTTGTTCAGAATAAACACTAGCACGATTTGCATAAGCTTCTGCATTATTCGGACTAATAGCTATTGCTTGAGTATAATCTTCTATTGCCTTTTCCAGTTGATTTGCCGAAGCGTAAGCTAATCCTCTATTTGTATAAGCTGACGGACTTTTGGGAGCAATTTCAATTGTTTTTGTACAATCAGATATAGATTTTTCATACTCTTTAATATTGAGGTAAGCAATACATCGATTATTATAAGCAACTTCATTTTCAGGGTTAATTGTAATTGCTTTAGTGCAATCAGATATAGCTTTTTCATAAGTTGCTAAATTCAAATATGTGCTGCAACGATTAGCATAAGCTTCTTCATTTTCAGGGTCTATTTCAATAACTTTATTATAATCATCTAAAGATCCTTGATAATCTCCCATAAAAAAGCGCGCTCTGCCTCTACTATAATAACCATCTATCTTTTGGGGTTCAAGTCTAACCATCTCAGTATAATCTGTGATTGCTCCTTGTAAATCATTATTAGCAGCACGAGCTAATCCTCGACCATGGTAAGCATCTATATTATTGGGTTGCAGTCGAATAGCTTGAGTGTGGTCTTGAATAGCAGCGGGATAGTTTTGAGAGCTGTAGTGAACTAATCCTCTTTTATAAAAAGCTTCCGCATCTTGAGGTTTGAGGCGCAATACTTGAGTGAAATCATTAATTGCTCCGGCATAATCTTGGGTATCATAACGAGCTGTCCCTCTGTTAAAATGGGCATTAACATGGCTAGGGTTCAAATTAATTACCTTGCTGTAGTTAGCAATAGCTTTTTGGTAATTTTCTAAGTTATAGTAAGCGTTGCCACGTTTATAGTAATATTCTTCTTCATTGGGATTTAGTTGAATTGCTTTGTCATAAGCGGCAATTGCTGCTTGTTGATTACCATTGTTCGCATTTTCTATCCCTTTCTCAAATATCCTCTCTGCTTTGACCGGGTTTGGGCGATTCAAGAAATACACTAACCCAATCAGCACTGCAATGACCCCCACGCTGGCAAAACCAAACAAAACAAACCATAAAGGATGAGATTTCACTCTCCGTGAGCTTGTTTTAGTTTGATAATTTCGATTGTTTTTAGTTTTGGGTAGTTGTTTTGTCAATTTTTGAGGGCGACTGCTAATTTTCTGTAGCGCTTTCACAACTTCTTCTACAGACTGGTAACGTTTTGTGTAATGGTAATGTACCATTCGATCGACAATATTAGCTAGATTTGAGGAACATAGGGTTCGATTTCGCCAGAGAATACCACTAGGATTTGATGGACGAAGGTCTTGTAGTTTAGGGAGTTCGCTACCGGGAATACCTGTCAGAGCTTGAATACCAATCATGCCCACTGCATACAAATCGCTATTAAATTGAGGAATTCCTTGAAATTGTTCGATGGGCATATAGGAAGGAGTACCTGTCGCTATTGTTCGTTGTACCTCTCCATTTTCTGCTGCAATTTTATGACTAACTTCTTTGACAGAACCAAAATCAATTAAAACTAATTTTTTATTTGTTTGATGTCTAATTAAATTAGATGGGTTAACATCCCGATGAATTACGCCATTTTCATGTACAAATACTAAAATTTCTAAAATTTCTAACAACAGTTTGATTACTTGTTTTTCTTGCCAAGGTTTACCGGGTATAATTTCTTTATTTAATGGTTTTCCAGGGATAAATTCTTCAACTAAATAAAATTGGTTATTTTCTTCAAAATAAGCTAGTAGTAAAGGAATCTGCTCGTGCCTACCTAATTTTTCTAATATTTCTGCTTCTTGTTTAAATAAACGGTGAGCAGTTCTAACTATTGTATAACTATTGCCAGGAGCGCGTAGTTGTTTGACCACACATTGAGGATGCCCAGGGCGACGAGTATCCGCTGCCAGATAGGTTTGTCCAAATGCACCAGCACTCAGGATTTGAACGACGCGGTAACGTCCATCTAGAAGTTGACCAATCATGTTCGTGTTACTCATAAGGTGGTAGGTGGTAGGTTTTAGGTGTTATACCATTTTGAAAAAAGAATGTTACAAATAATAAGGGCAATCAAAAGACAAATGCAGGAGATTTCCCTTTGACTAAAAAGATAACTTACGACTTAATAAATGGTATTAAAGCTATTCGTTATGATTCCTGACTTCCCCTCCTGGGAGGGGCTAGGGGTGGTTTAACTCCTCAGAAATAACCTAGCTATTTGTAGCAAAGATTTATAAAATTGGTATAATACAAATTTTAAAAAATAATTTCATGAATAATCAGGGGAATTAAAAAGATTTTGCATTAGATATCTCTATTGAAACTCTGTCCTTAAAGACGAGGTTTGATGTAAGGGATATTCACCTTAATAAGTAATATTTAAGATATAAGAATAGACAGGTAGGTTAGGACTTATGCGAATGATGATCCGAATCAGGGGAAATTGTTTGTCCCACTGTTCCCTGTTCCCTGCTATATTTATTCTGATTTGAGAATCATAACTACTAGAAAAAGTATAACTATTTCTATCAAACATTGATCGAACTAGCATTAGGTGGTAGGTAAATTTTAATATTTTGTCAGTAGACTGAATCAAGGAAAACAAATATTACAGGTTTTGAAGTAGCAAAATTTGGTTGTTGAAGCAGTTGATTATTGGAGTAGTTTTTCGAGCATATTTTGTGAGTTTTGATAATTTTTTGTTCTGCCTTGCTCTAAAAAGAGATTGGCACTTTGGCGAAGGTCTGCTATTGCTGCTTGTATCTCTTGTAGCTCAGAAAGAATAATACCTCGATTATAATAAGCTATGGCATTACTCGGATTTATTTTTATTGCCTGGTCAAAGTCTTCAATAGCTTGATGATAGTTTCCTATATCTAAGAAAATTATACCTCGATCGCTGTAGGCAAAAGAATTGTCAGGATTTATTTTGATTGTTGTGGTCAAGTCTTCTATAGCACCAGACAAATCACCACTAGCAGACCGCACTCTACCTCTGTTTTTGTATGCTTCAGCATTTTCAGGATTCATATCAATAGTTATGCTACAGTTTTCTGCTGCTTTTTGATATTCTCCTAAATTCAAGTACGCAATACATTGATTATGGTATGCTAGAGAATCTTGAGAGTTTATCTCTATTGCTTGGTGACAATCTTTAATTGCTGCTCGATAATTTGCTAGCTTTAGATAAGCACTACATCTTTTTGTATAGGTATCGGAATAATCTGGTTTTAATTCTAGTACCCGGTCGTAGTCTGTTATTGCACTTTGATAATCTGCGATTTCAAACTGAGCTATACCTCGACTTTCGTAAGCTTGTGCATTGCTGGGGTTAAGTTTTATGGTTTGAGTGTAGTCACTTATTGCACCTGCTTGGTCTCCGATCGCTGCTCTAGCTATTCCTCGATGAAGATAAGCATCGCTATGTTGAGGATTAAGTTTAATTGATTGACTATAATCTTGAATCGCATTTTTGTAATCCCCAATTTTGTCATAAATTCGTCCTCGTTTTTGATAAGCTTGAGTATACTTGGGATAAATTCTTAATGTTTGTGTTAAATCGGTAATCGCTTTTTCATTGTCGCCTAATTCATAATAAGTTAAGGCACGTTGATAATAAGTGTGATAATTTTCTTTGATTGTAATAGCTGCTGTATAGTCTTTAATTGCTTTTTCATAAGCTCTTTGGGAATAATAAGAGTTGCCTCTTTGATAATAGATGGCTGCATTTTGTGGGTTTAATTGCAGTGCTTGAGTATAGTTAGCGATCGCTGCTTGTTGATCTCCTTGTTTAGCTAATTCTCGACTTTGTTTATAGAGTGCTTGTGCTTTGAATATAAACTGCCAATGCCAGAAATAGGCGATCGCTACTCCTGCTATGGTTATCACTATTAAACCTGCAATAAGTCTAATTTTTGTGTTGTTGCTGAGTTGAGGTGGTGGTGTGGGAGTATCTATTTCTTGAGGCACTGTAATTATTGTTTCTAGTTTTGAGAGAATGTTTTTCTTGGTAAATATTACTATGTTTTTTAATTCTGTAAGCGCTTCTGAAGCTGAGTCATAATGTTGTTTACCTTGACTGTTTACCATTTTGTCAATGATATTTGATAGACTTAGAGAGCATACTTGTAGATTTTGCCAAGGTATTTCTAGTCCTAGAGTCTTGTTAGTCTGCTTTTGCTTGAGTAAATCTTGAGTAGATAATCCTGTTAGTGCTTGAATAGCAATTATTCCTAGAGCATAAATATCGCTATTTTTATCTAGCTCTTTTTGACTTTCTTCTAATGGTATATAAAGTAAACTATCAGAGTTATTTTGGCTACCATTTTTTGAGATTAATAATCCCTCGTTTTCTTCTAAAATTATTGTAATTTTTCTTTCTAACCAAAAGTTTATTAAGACTAATTTTCCATCTAATTCTCGCCTGATTAAATTTGCTGGTGTTATTTTTCCATGAGTTTCCCCATGACCATGAATAAAGGCTAAAATTTCTAGTACATCCTTTAATATTTTGATTACTTCTACTTCCGGTAAAAACTTAACTATAGCTAATTCTTGATTTAGAGATAAACCTACTATATAGTCTTCAACTAAGTAGATATTATTGTTTTCTTCAGAATAAGCTAATAAGTTAAGTAAACCATTGTGTTGACTCAAACGATAAATCTTTTCTGCTTTTTCTTGAAATAATGATAATATAACTTCTCGATTTTCTTTCTTAAAATTGCTTAGTCTAATTTCTCTGACTAGGCATTGAGGAGATTTTGGACGGTGGGTATCTGTAGCCAGATATGTTTGTCCTAAGATACTTGAATTTATAGGTTTGATCAAACGATAGCGTTTATCTACAATTTGGTCAATTATCATCTATTTTTACCCCATTATAAATGTGTGTTATGGCAGAAGGAAGAAGAAAGAAGATGTTTAGTTATCTAGGACAGAATAAAGAAGGAAAAAGGCGTTTAAGTAGGTAGGCGATTAGTTATCTATGACAGAAGGATAAATCTTGCCTTGTCTAAGTTTTAAGCTTTTTATATGTCCTAACCTTTCCTTCGACTGCTATATATAAAATTTGAAAAAGATAATTACATTAAAGAATTAGTAGTCAGGAGTCAGGTTCTAGGAGTCAAGTTTTAGGTTTTAGGTTTCAGGTTCTAGGTTTCAGGTTTTAGGAGGAATTTTATCAACTACTCCTGCTAAAATCACGATCAAAGTTAAGCCTTTTTTCCTATTTTTTCATAGGCTATTTTCTGGCAACATATAGCAATTAGTAGCAATTAGGTTTCAGCTATTAGCTTTTTAATTTTTCTCTGCCTGTCTATTCAAGGTTTGTTTGAGTAAGTAAGTAAAGTCAACATGAAAAGCTTTATATAGTTTGACTGTAAAAAGATTTAGTTTGGTAATGCTACTCTCTTAGTAAAATCATATCAATTCATTATTTCTGGTTATTTATCATAGCTGACGATACTATAGTCATCAAAAATGATCGGATTGTATTGTCAGAATTAAATAATTATATAAACTTCAAAAAAATTTATTTCATCTCAATCAATTGCTCATTTTTTTGAGGCGCTGGCGACGGCATAAATGAATCAATTTTAACCCGACAAAATAACTCAATGTCCCACAAATTAGACCCATTACTAAACAACCTAAAAATAGGGCTGCTACAAACTTACTCCCGTATTTCATTAACTCTTGAAATGAAATAATACTTTCAGCCATAAACTCCTCTTGAGAGTTGAGTAATAATTGACCAACTTGAAAGTTAATTGCATAAATTGGCACATAAGTCAAGGGATTACTCACCCAAGTACCAGCAGCCGCAGCAACTTTATGACCTCGGAACAAAGTTGCTAGTACTATACCCACTATGGTTTGAAGACCAAAAATTGGAAATAATCCGGCAAAGACCCCCATTGCTAAACCTCTAGCAATATATTCTGGAGTTCCCCGCATCCGAATGAAGCGCCAGTATAAATATCGCCCGTATCTATTCCACTTTGTTTGTGTATGTCTATGAGATGGATATTTTGTTGTGACTTGCTTAGGTAGTAGTTGCTGGGGAATTTGTGAAATATTTGAGATATTTTTGAACATAAAATATATAAGTAAATTTATTTTTGATGACTATGATTTTTATGGAGTTTATCTTCTTCTTTCTTCAATATTATAGTTAGTCTAAATGATTGGGAAAAATCCTCAAATAGATAATAAAGTCTGAAACTATTATCTCTATTTCTGACGATCTTTTTACAGGATATTGATTTTCTGCATAACTATGCCAAAAACTGGTAATTGATTATCAAATCTGCTCGGGTTCGGTATAAAAAAATGTTCCATCCTCAGCGCCATTGCCAAATCTTTCTCACTCTCTCCCTCATGGGAGGGGTTAAGTGTGGGTCCCCATCTCCCCATCTCCCCATCTCTCCACCCTCTTTACATCAATGCTACCGGATTTGATATGATCAGGGCAAAAATCACAGCAGTTTTGAAGTTGATAAGGTACAAAATTTTAGGACTTTAGGGAGTAGGCAGTAGGGAAAAAAGATTAACCTTAAAACTGTACCTCACGCTGTCTAAAAAGTGCTGTAAGTAATTTACTTGTATCAAAAACAGAAATATGTCAGAATGATCAAAAAGTAGGTTTAGTCTACTATAAAACCACATATTTTTAGAGCAGGGATACATAGACTCCCCAAGGTGAAAATAGGTAATTTCCTACCGAATGCTCTACAAACATGAATCGCAAAAGATAGACGGGGGAGTGTCAATGACTACTGGAAATACTATTGCAGCGATCGCTACCGCTATTATCCCCCAACAAGGAAGTGTGGGCATAGTCCGGATGTCTGGTTCTGAGGCAATGAAAATTGCCAAAACCTTATTTCATGCACCAGGGAAGCAGGTTTGGGAGACTCACCGCATTCTCTATGGTTATATTCGCCATCCCCAAACTGGACAGTTAGTAGATGAAGCTTTATTATTAATTATGAAGACTCCTCGTTCTTATACTCGTGAGGATATAGTTGAGTTTCACTGTCATGGTGGAATTATCCCTATACAACAAGTATTACAGTTATGTATTGAGGCAGGGGCACGACTAGCTCAACCAGGGGAGTTTACTTTACGAGCTTTTTTAAATGGACGACTGGATCTGACTCAGGCGGAAAGTATTGCCGATCTTGTGGGGTCTCAATCTCCTGTAGCTGCTCAAGTTGCTTTGGCTGGTTTACAAGGTAAGTTAGCTAGTCCAATTCGTCAGTTAAGGGCTAACTGTATTGATATATTAGCAGAGATAGAGGCTCGTATTGATTTTGAGGAAGATTTACCACCTTTGGATGAGTCTACAATTGCTCAAGAAGTTAATAATATTTTGGTAAATTTATCACAAATACTGGCAACTGCAAGTAGGGGTGAGTTATTACGAAGTGGTTTGAAGGTGGCTATTATCGGACGTCCGAATGTGGGTAAGTCGAGTCTATTAAATGCCTGGAGTCGTAGCGATCGCGCTATTGTGACTAATCTTCCTGGCACTACGAGGGATGTGGTAGAGTCTCAGTTAGTAGTAGGTGGTATCCCGGTGCAGGTTTTGGATACGGCGGGTATTCGAGAAACTGAAGACCAGGTGGAAAAAATGGGGGTAGAGCGGTCGCGTCGAGCTGCTGAGTCTGCTGACCTTGTTTTATTGACTATTGACGCTAGTGCTGGTTGGACGGAGTTAGATGAGGTTATTTATCAACAGGTAAAACATCGTTTTTTAATTTTGATAATTAATAAGGTTGACTTGGTTAAGTCGGAATTTATGGAGTCTATTTTTTATCCAGAAACTATTAAGAATGTTGTGACTACAGCAGTTATTAATAATCAAGGAATTGAGGAACTTGAAGCAGCTATTATTAATTCTGTAAATTTGGGTAATTTGCAGGCAGAAAATCTAGATTTTGCGATTAATCAAAGGCAAGCAGCAGCTTTAACTAGAGCAAAGGTGGCTTTGGAGCAATGTTTAAATACGATTAAAAATAATTTACCTCTAGATTTTTGGACAATAGATTTAAGGGGAGCAATTTATGCTTTGGGAGAGGTTACGGGAGAGGATGTAACGGAATCTGTTTTAGATAAAATTTTTAGTCGCTTTTGTATCGGGAAATAATTTCTCAGAGTTTTACTATCTACTCTCTACTCTATATTTTTTATTTTGTCTGTCATCTCAATATTTAGGCATTTGGGTCATCATTATCTATTAGACATCAGGTGCATCTTCCTAGTGCAGGATGCCAGAAATAACTAATCAGTTACAAAATCCTAAAAGCCTTACCAATCAATACTTTTGACTTTTGACTTTTGACTTTTGACTTCCGCGTAGCAGCACTATATTCCGACTCCTGACTTCAGAATCTTGACTCCTGACTATTTTTGGAAGATCAAAAAAATTATGAGAAAATTTGTGAATATTTGTGATAAATTATGATAAAGTGTTAAATAACATAACAATATCAACATAATACATAAGGATAAAAACAGATGAGTGGATTTATCGGAGCATTTTTTGGACTATTTGGCGGTAATCAGGACGATAACCAACCAAAAGAAGCTTTTTTTCTAGATGCAGATAGTGCAAGTAGTCTTGGTGATGTAAACTTTATGCGGAAATCTATTGCAGTTAAGAGGAGCTATCCCAAAGCAGCAGGTAAGATTAATTTAATAGAAGGAGAGACAGAAAAGAGTGCTTCTTCTATGCAAGTGAAAGAAACTATAGGAGAAACTAAAACTGCTTCCTATGCTTCTAGCGCATCTATTTCTTCTAGTTCAACTACCCCTACTACCCCTACTACCCCTACTACCCCTACTACCCCTACTACCCCTACTACCCCTACTACTGTAAAGCCTCGTAGCATTAGTAATTCTAACTCTGAAATAGATTTTACAAGCATGGCTCGTAACATTAAGAAGAAGAGATAATTTCTTTGTTTTACTAGGTTATATAGTTTATAGATTCTCAATTTAAAATATAGCAGTCTAATTTAGGTTTTGAAACTCGATCATTGAGGTAATTTATTGCACAATGGCATAGTTTCAAGACCTGATAATAATTGCTATATTTTTTGTTTCTGACTAATAATTTCTTCCCATTCTCAGAGTAGAGAATAGGGAGTAAGGAGTAGGGAGTAGGTAAATAATGAACATTATACCTTATCTGACCCATTTTTGCTACATTTTCTTGAGAGTAGAGAATAGGGAGTAGGTCATTTCAGTTATCAATTATCAGTTAGCCTCCTATGGTCGGAGCTTCGCTAACAGTTATCAGTACCTCTAGCTGTTTGCGCAGCATTCCGTAGGAAAGCTAGAGGATTTACATAAGGAATAGTCTCTTTTCTCTTGGTAGATTGGATATGGCGAGGAGACCCGAAGAGTGACAGAACCGCTTCGCTTTACATGTTGCGGAGCAAAACGCCATCCCACCCTACGGGAAGCTACGCTAACGACCGCTTTTTATCTCTTTAAAAAGGGAGGCTTTAGACCACAATTTTTCGGTAAATAACGAACAATATACCTTGATTTCATACAAATAATTGCTCAAAACATTAATTAACTATTATTATTACTTAATAACTGAAGTTTTTAAGAAGTATAGAATTATTTTGAGTAATTGGTATTAGTTGTTAAAGGCAAAGATAGAAAAGCTAGAACATTGATGCTGAAGTCAAATAAAATCTCTTGAAATTGATATTAATTAACATTGGAAGCTGATGCTTTTTAGGAAAAATTGTCCGCACCTAGGAATACTTTATTTTGAGCAAAACTAATTTTTAAAAGTTTTATTCTACATTAATCAGGAAACCTTACTAAGCGCGGATTATATAGTATCTACATTTGCATTTGCCTAATTTTAAATATTGATGAAATAGTTGGTTTTACTGTCACGCCTTTTTGCTGTGGAATAGTGCATTACGTAAAATGTTTCGCACCCTACGCGGTCTAATATTTATTTTACTCGCCCAAACCTAACTGTCCCCAATAACCAGTAAATATCCGACTACCATCTTTAAGCACATGAATTTCTAGGCGATCGCTTGCCCAATTTAATTGATTTTTCAATTCTGGATTAAATACTCTAACTTGTTGATTACTAGAAGAAACTAAGGAATTAGGAGAGTGAATAGCTAAGGTTTCTATAAATGGTCCGTCAATTAAAATATCTAACTGAGATAATAATTCCTGAGCAGCTACTGGAGCATTTTTTGACTCTAATTCTTGTAAAGTAAACCCACTAAAAGACATTACATTTAAACCATTAGATTTTAAGATTTTTGCTAATTCTGTCAGTGCTGATGCTTGTAAAAATGGCTCTCCTCCAGAAAAGGTAACTCCTGTATTTCGAGGATTATTTAATATTTTATTTGCTAGTTCTTCAACACTGATTAATTGATTCATATCAAAAGACCAAGAATCAGGATTAAAACATCCAGCACATCCACGTTTACAACCTTGTACCCATACTACAGCACGACAACCAGGTCCGTTTACTTCAGATTCATCAATATAGCCCATAATATTGAGATATTCTGATGAAATTTCTACTGGTGTTATTGTTGATGATTTGGCTATTAAGTTACTCATATTTCTATTTACTTGTTTTGTAAGCATTCAGCGGTCAGCTATCAGCTATCAGCTATCAGCTTTATTACTTTTAGTGGACAATTTAAGCTCGTTGCTCTTGTGCTTCAATTCTTTGTTTAAAAATGTAGTAGAAGTTAAGCAAGTGCTTGCTTCATTCATTAAAAAGCTGTTTGCACAGGATTCCGCAGGAAATGCTTACCTGGTTTTTTTATCATCAAACAACCAGGATGTTATTTCTGTTTATAACGAACAGGAATGTTAGTATTTTTGTAAATTTCTTCTGCAAAATTTTGTAACTTTTCTAGGCTAATACACTTTAATTTTTGTACTGCATAAGGACGATATTCTGTATGATTTTCTCTGCCATCTAATTGACGTTTTATAGGTTTAGGTCGAGTGGGGGTGTTAAGTTGAATTTCATCTGGTTTGATAGATTTTATCAAGTTAATATATTCTATTTTGTTTTGAGTATTCCATGGAGATAAAATCATTGTTTGGATTGCTAATTTACCTTGATATTTATCTCGAAAATCTTTGATATTTTGCCAGATATCTGACAGATTTAATATTTCTGCAGGTCGATTAATTCCTTGTAGTTGTTTGAGAGTTACTGCATCTATTTTGATTGATACTCGATCTGCTAAAGTTAAGGCTAATTTAACTTCTGGATTAGTTAAAGTTGTGCCATTTGTTAATACTAATATGGGTTTGTTTGTTAATTTTTTCGTTTCTTGTAGAATCTCTTTTAAATTCAGAGCTAATGTTGGTTCTCCACTGCCACTCAAAGTAATAATATCCACATCCCACGGCGCAAATTTTTGCAGATTTAATAATATTTCTGTGGTAGAGACATAGACTGAGCGATCGCTTATTTTTTGTTCTATTTCTCCTAATTGACAGTAAACACAATTGAAGGAACAGGTAGAAATTTTGCCTATGGGATCTATTCCTAGAGACTGACCATATCGCCAAGATTTTACTGGTCCATAGACTGGTATAAATTCATCAGTTAATTTTGTCATCATTTGATTTAATTTTTATTTCTGACATTAGACTTCTTGCAGAAGTCAGGGAATAGGGAATAGGGAATAGGGAATTATTGATTTCATATCTTGAATTAATTTAATTAAAACTTTTGCAAGAAGTCTATTTATTATCTATAGTGTGTTTATTTGAGATGTAAATATAGATTGAGTTTTTTTCTAATAAAAAAAGTGCGCCGTTCTATTACCTTATATTCTTGTTTTTGCTGCTATTTAATGCTATTTTCCCTCCTTTACTATTTCCTCCATACCTTTTTCATAGCACTTGGTCTCCACACCCCATATCAAAACGCTATATAAATAATTTTTTGTCGAATTCACAAGTCTATATTTCAGTTTTTTATCTCTAATTTTATACATCAGTACTGGATTTCAATTAATCAGGAGATAGTATATTTTTTCTATTCTAACGAATCATAAAATCTGCATAAGTAGGTAGGTCTAATTAAACGTAAAAAAAATTGTAGTGGCGGGTTTAACCGAAAGCTTTGACTTAAGCGCGATCGAGTTCTAAAAACCCCCTCCTTAATATTGCCTTTATTTATGCTCACCTACTTATAATGTCTTTATTAAGAAGATAGATATAAGTAGATGTTTTTTGAAGTATTGCGGTATACAAATATTCTGTTTTTTTACATAAATTAATAAACCTAAGTACGGGAGCAAGATGCTCCCACTATCATGTCTGGTAACAAAAAATAATGACAATGCACCACCACCCATAAATTATCTTTTTAGTGTGAGTATCCTGGTCTAGTGTGGGCACCCTGGTCTAGAGAGTACAGGAGCAACAGTACGGGAGCAAGATGCTCCCACTATCGTGTCTGGTAACAAAAATAATGACAATGCACCACCACCCTTAACGAAGTCAGAAGTCAGAAGTCAGAAGTCAGAAGTCAGAAGTCAGAAGTCAGAAGTTATTTTTGTAACGGGGATTTGAGCTGCGCTCCAAAAATATTTCACCTTAAATGGAACATTTTTTTATACCGAATTAAACAGATTTGATCTGATATCATGTCCGGATAAGAGCGCGATAGAACTCCGTTGCGCTTACGCGACCAAAAAACTTTCTTCTTGTATTCCTCTTTCTTCTCTCCTGACTCCTGACTCCTGACTCCTGACTCCTATTTAAACTTACTTTCGCATCGATAAACCAATTCGTTTTAACTTTTCATTTATTTCCAAAACTCTTACTTTTACCACTTGCCCAACTTTCACAACTTGCTTTGGATCTTTAACAAAATAATCTGCTAATTGAGAGATATGTACTAACCCGTCTTGATGTACTCCCACATCAACAAAAGCTCCAAAATTTGCCACATTAGTTACTATTCCTTCCAACTCCATTCCTACTTCTAAATCTTTAATTTCTTTAATGCCTTCTCGAAAAGTTGCATACTTAAATTCTGCTCTAGGATCGCGTCCTGGTTTTTCTAATTCACTGATAATATCTTTGAGTGTTGGTTCGCCAATTTTATCGGTTACATACTTTTTTAAATCCAGAGATTTTACTCTATTTGAAATTTGATTAATCTGATTTATCGATACAGCTAAATCTTGAGCTATATTTTCTACAACTGAATAACTTTCTGGATGTACTGCGGTATTATCTAAAGGATTTTCACCACTTCTAATTCTTAAAAAACCAGCACAAAGCTCAAAAGTTTTCCCTCCTAATTTTGATACTTTCAAAATTTCTTGACGATTCTTAAAAGCTCCATTTTCATTCCGATATTTAACTAAATTTTTGGCTACTGTCGAACTCATACCAGAAACAAAAATTAGTAGTTCTTTTGAAGCAGTATTCAAATCTACTCCCACATAATTTACACAACTTTCCACTGTCTCATCTAACTTTTTTTTCAACAATTTTTGGTCTACATCATGTTGATATTGACCGACTCCTATAGACTTCGGGTCGATTTTTACCAGTTCTGCTAAAGGGTCTTGTAAACGTCTGCCAATACTAATAGCTCCCCGCACTGTAATATCTAATTCGGGAAATTCTTCTATTGCTACTTTAGAAGCAGAATAAATTGAAGCACCAGATTCATTTACTATTACCTTTATTGGCTTTTTATCTAAAGTAGAAATTACTTCAGTCATAAATTCATCTGTTTCTCTTCCTGCCGTACCATTACCAATAGCAATAAGTTCAATTTTATACTTTTGAATTAACTGCTTAATAGTTGTAGAAGCTTGTTGTTTTTCCGCCGCAGATTTATGGGGAAATATCGCCTGATATTTTAAGAACTTTCCCGTTTCATCTAAGACAGCAACTTTGCAACCTGTTCTAAATCCTGGGTCAATTCCTAAAGTAGGTTTCATCCCTGCTGGTGGAGATAATAATAACTCTTTGAGATTAGTTTCAAAAGTTTTAATTGACTCAATATCTGCCTCAGCTTTCTTTTGCCCTCGGACTTCATTAATCAAAGAATTTTTCATCAAACGATTCAAAGCATCTTTGAGCATTTCCTGATAAAAACTTCTGACTTCTTTAACCCTAGTTTTAATTTCTGAATCTGCTAAGTAAGACAGTACAAAATCTCGGTCAAAATCAAGCTCTAAATTTAATATTCCTTCACTCTCTGCTCGTAATAAAGCCAACATATTATGAGGAGCAATATCTTTAACATTTACCCGAAAATTCCGATACATTTCAAACTTAGTCGTACCTTCAGGATAATCATCTTTAATTTTGGAACTAAAACAACCAGATTTGAGAAAATATTCTCTGATATAAGAGCGTAACTCAGCTTTTTCTGCCACTGACTCTGCCAAAATATCAGATGCTCCTTGAATTGCCTCTTCTATATTTTTTACTCCTTTTTCTTCATCAATATACTTCACAGCTTCTTGCTCAATAGATGTAGATTTTGCTTGATAATTATTCAGAGACTGAATAAATTCTGCCAAAGATTCTAAACCTTTTTCCTTAGCAATAGTTGCCCTAGTCCGTCGTTTTGGTTTATAGGGAAGATAAAGGTCTTCAAGCTCTGTTTTTTGCAGACATAAATCAATTTTTTCCTGTAATTCATCAGTAAGTTTGCCAGCATCATTAATTGCTTTAAGAATTACCTTTTTTCTTTCTTCAAGTTCCTGAAGATAAGTAAATCTATCCCAAATATTTCGCAGTTGAGTTTCATCCAAAGAATTTGTATATTCTTTCCGATAACGAGCCACAAAAGGAATAGTCGCTCCTCCATTTAACAAGTCCAAAGCATTTTTAATACTTTGAGAATTGATATTTAATTCTTGAGCTAAAATTTTATTTATGTCCAGCATAAATCATCTATATAAATATATTTTTTTTGATTTTACCGAATAATTAAGGTAAAAATACTCTCCTAATGAGGAGAAACAAGAAAAAATTTTCCTTTTATTCTATCCTATCCGTTTTTAGGGAGAGGTAATTATCAATTATCAATTATCAATTATCAATTATCAATTATCAATTATCAATTATCAATTATTTTTATAGCAATATGATTTAACTTGTGAAATATTGGAGAATTTTAGGGAACAGGGAACAGGAAAAAGGGAACAGGGAACAGGGGACAGGGAACAGAAAAAAAGAAAAAAATGAATATATATGAACATGATAACTACTATATTCTCTACTTTGAAGGAACATTCAAATTCTTACATCTGAATTCCTGTCGGAAAATGTTAAAATTAAGTAAGCATTCAGGCAAAACTATCAGCTATCAGCCATAAGCTAATATCAATTCATAATAAAAATTATATAGCAATCCTATTTTATTCGTGTCAAAAATCTTACTGCTTTTTAGGGACAGGGAACAGGGAACAGGGAACAGGGAACAGGGAACAGGGAACAGGGAACAGGGAACAGATAAGAGTTTCAGTTTTTTTATTTACTTTTTGATTTTTCACAATCTATTTAGAATTGCTATATAGCTGTTGAAGTGAGAATATTTTTCGCTCTTTCCCCTTGTTTCCTACTCCCTAATTCCTAAATTTTTTCTTGTAGGTATTCCAACAGACAGAATATAATTATCTTTGTCAGAGGGATTATACCAATACCCAAAAGTAATGCTATACTTGGCTGAAACTTCAGTTATCAAGTAATTAATACAGGTTTAATAACTTATTTCCTAATTATTAGCAAGTTAATGATAATTATTCTGATGTTTGTCTCTCCCCCAGTCCCCCACTCCCTTATCGAAGAATTAATAATGAAATAATTAAATAATTAAATAATTCAGGTTTAAAGCCTCCCCTTTCAAGGGGAAAAAAATAATTTTTTTCCTTTTAGTCAATCCTCTTCCTTTTAGGGAGAGGTAATTATCCATTATCCATTATCCATTAATGAATCCCCTACTTAAAAAAGTGTAGAAAAGTTTTTGATAAATGGTATTATTATTAACAGGTTAAGCAAAAATAAAAAGCTGACCGCTGACCGCTAATAGCTAAATGCTTACAAAATTAATCATAATTCATAATAAGCTTTTTTGAATAGGTAAAAATGGCTAAAATTAAATTACGACGTACTGAAAATATTAATGGCGATATATACGTTGATAGTACCTGTATAGACTGTGATACTTGTCGCTGGATGTCACCTACAGTTTTTCATCGAAATGGAGATAAATCAGCAGTTTATCATCAACCAAAAAACGACAAAGAAAGACAAGAAGCAATGCAAGCTTTACTATCTTGCCCAACAAATTCTATCGGTACTATTGAAGCACCAAAAGATATTAAAAAAATTCAGCAAACCTTGCCAATTTTAGTAGCAGATAATGTTTATCATTGTGGATATCATTCAGAAAAATCTTTTGGAGCAGCTAGTTATTTTATTGTCAGACCAGAGGGGAATATTTTAGTAGACTCACCCCAATTTTTACCTCCATTAGTGAAGCGTTTGGAAGAAATGGGAGGAATTAAATATATGTATTTAACCCACCAAGATGACGTAGCAGACCATCAAAAATTTAGAGAACATTTTAACTGCGATCGCATCCTTCATGTAGATGATATTTCTTCAGATACTAATGATGTAGAAATAAAATTAACTGGCACAGAACCATTTTCCCTAAGTCCTGATTTATTAATTATTCCTGTACCTGGTCACACTAAAGGTCATACAGTCTTACTATATCGAAAATTTTTATTTACTGGCGACCATCTAGCTTGGTCTAGTAGTTTAAATCAACTTTATGCTTTTCGTCGTTATTGTGGGTATTCTTGGTCAGAACAAATTAAATCTATAAGTAAACTCATCCCCTATAGTTTTGAGTGGGTATTACCTGGTCATGGTCATCGATATCATGCTGATACAAAAACCATGGAACAACAGTTACAAAACTGTATTAATTGGATGGAAAAATTATGAGTTTTTCTAACAGTTATGACGATTAATATAAAGTAGTTAGGATTTACAGAATATTCCAAGTATATTAAGTAAAAATATTAATAATTAAATGTTTGTAGTGCGGGCATCTTGCCCGCGAAGGGTATACCTCAATAAGGTGGAATCCACTGTATCTCAATTATCAAAAATAGCACTATAAAAAGAGGATTCAAAAATTAAGGTCAAGGTGGCTTTTTCCCTTCCTATTTTTTATCATCCCCTCTTTTATCTGAATGAAATAGATTCTAATTTATTCAATTAAGAAGGGTGCATCTCAATATTTGCAAAAATACTTTTTTCCTATATATTCCCTGTTGCCTGTTGCCTGTTGCCTGTTGCCTAAAAGCGATAATTTTTTGGCTTGATTCAAAATTGAGATGCACCCTTTCTATCTGCTATAGTAATAGTAAGTATCTGACTCAAATAGTAGACAAAAAGGAAGTTATACTATGAACGAAAATATTGTTTCTGTGGAAAATGTAATTAAACAAATAGATGGAATGAATCTGGAGCAACAATTAGAATTAATTGCTTATATTGCTAATAAAATCCAGAAATATAAATCTTCACCCAACAAAAAAAACTCTTTAAAAAGTATCATCGGTAGTGGCAAAGGATGTTTTGCTACTCCTGAAGAAGTAGATAATTTTATTAATCAAGAGCGAGATAAATGGGAATTTTAGAAGCAATTACAGGAACACGAGTTTATTTAGATACTAATATCTTTATTTACGCAGTAGAAGGATATGCTGAATTTCAAGCTTTATTAAATGAGTTATTTGAGGCTTTTGATAATAGAAATCTCAAAGCCATTACTAGCGAATTAACTTTAGCAGAAGTTTTAGTGAAACCATTAATTGATAATAATACTGAAGTTTGTTTAACTTATGAAAATGCCATCCAAAATTCGCAATTGCTTGAAGTAGTACCAATAAATCGAAAAATTCTGATAGAATCAGCTCGATTAAGAACCATAATTAATTTAAGATTGCCAGATGCAATTCATGGTGCAACTGCAATTTTAAATGGATGTGAAACTTTTTTAACTAATGATAAACGCTTAGAAGCTCTTTCTGGTATTAATGTTCTTATTTTATCTAATTTATAGTCGCCAAATATACTTTAGGTTGGGTTAAGCAGTAGCGTAACCCAACAACACTAATATACATTGAGATTTAACAAATTACTGTTAGGTTTAGGGGTTCCTCAACCCAACCAACAAAGTACTATTTTTTTATTATAACCGTTTGACAAAAATCATATTAATTATCTTTCTCTTTGATTCAGAAAACTAACGTTCCTGCAACCAACTTTCTAAATCCTCCAAACTATTAAAATCTAAAATATCCTCTGTTAAACTTTCCAAATCAGACAAAAGTAAATCTTCAATCTGACTACTGAAGACCCTAGTTACGAAAAAGCCAAAAGTTACTACAACAACGGAAAATTCAGAATCGAAATGTCACCAGCAAACAAGCACAGTAAAGACCACATGGTTATTACTACCATAGTTAACTTATTTGCAATGGCAAAAAAGATTAAGGTAGATGGCAGAAATGAGTGTATTTATCGCAAAACTGGACTTCAAGCGGCTCAACCAGACGCTTCCTATTATTTTGGAGAAAATGCTAATGTAGTTCCTAGGAAAACATCTATTATTGACCTAGATATTTATCCTCCACCAAATCTAGTTATAGAAATTGCCAATACCTCTCTAGCAGATGATAAAGGGGAAAAACGTTTGTTGTATGAAGCAATGAATGTTTCTGAATATTGGATAGTAGACGTACAGAAGGTAGAAGTTATTGCCTTTGCTATTGCCAATGAAGGTAGTAAAAAAATTAATGAGTCTCAAGTTTTGCCAGGGTTAGCCATTTCTTTATTAGAAGAAGCATTGCAACGCACTCATCAAGAAAATCAACCCAGTTTACACTTGGTTATTCAGTCAGTTTCAATAGCAGGGAATAGGGAATAGGAGTGAAAAACATTTCTGAGATTCTAAGATTCATCATCAGTCTATATCCTAACCAATTCTTTCTTAGCTATAGGATTTTTATATAGCGATCGCTCAAGATTAAATAATCCTTCTGAAAAACCAAAATTTTCTGACAACTAATAACTGAAAAGACCATGAACAAAACCCAATCCCAACTACCTAAAGATACTTGGATAACAGCAACTTGGCAAGAATATATCCAAACTATTGACGACCCAAGTTACCAAAAAGCAAAAATTTACTACCACAACGAAAAACTCAGAATCGAAATGTCACCATTAGGAAGCGACTATGCTAACGACCATATACTTGTCGTCGCAGCAATTACTCTCTTTACCATCACGAAAAGCATCACCCTGACTGGTAAAGATAATTGCACTTACTGCAAAACGGGATGTCAAGCAACTCAACCCGATCTTTCCTATTACATTGGCGAAAATGCTGATGTCGTTCCTTGGGGAACTTCTATGACTAACCTAGGTATTTATCCTCCACCAAGTCTAGTTATTGAAGTTGCCAATACCTCCCTAGCAGATGATAAGGGCAAAAAGCGTTTGCTATATTAAGCAATGAATGTTGCTGAATATTGGATAATTGACGTACAGAATGTAGAAATTATTGCCTTTGCTATTGCCGATGGAGGTAGTAAAAAAATTAATGAGTCTCAAGTTTTGCCAGGGTTAGCTATTTCTTGATTGCAAGAAGCACTGCAACGTACTCGTCAAGAAAACCAAACTCAAGTTTACACTTGGTTATTAAATCAGTTTCAGAAATAATCTTGAATCATAAGTATTAACTTCGATTATACCACAATTAGACCATTTCCTTCTTCCTTCCTCCTTCTGCTATAAACATTAGATAATTTATGCTAATATACTAAAACTTGAATCTGTTAGAGCTATTTAGAGTAGTAGCCACAATTGGCTAACCTTGCTTTCTGTAAACTGAACTAGCAAAGACTAACTGCTTTTGCTCCACAAAACAAAAATAAAGTCAAAATATCTATTAGGAGGATAATGCATAGATGACCCAAGTGATACTAGGAGAAAATGAAGGAATTGAATCTGCATTACGTCGCTTTAAACGACAAGTTTCTCAAGCTGGAATATTCCCAGATATGAAAAAACATCGTCACTTTGAGACCCCTATTGAAAAACGGAAGCGTAAAGCAATGGCTTTACAAAAACAAAGGAAAAGACGTTCCCGTTATTAATCTTTATTGCTTTATTCTAATTTGAATTTGTTGTCAATTAGTGTCTTTCTAAGTCTATAAGTCATTAAGAAGCTGTTAAGATAACTTTTGTTGAGACGCCTGGGTGCGTCTCCCTGAGACTACTAACAAAAAAAGAACTAAACATCAGCAATTACTAATATTTGGTGAGGTACAAATTTCTAGGTTTTAAGCAACAAACAAACAGCAAAGAAAAAGACAACTGTACCTCACCTCTGGTCAAAAACCTTATATATCAAAAATCATATTTATCAGGTAAGCATTCAGCCGTCAGCTATCAGCGATTGCTTTTAGTATTGAGAAAAAATAAGTTTTACACTATGCCGGATTTAAAGACTTAATTTTATATCTTTATTTTCCGCATCTGTAAACTTTATTTATTCTTAATTCTTTAGTTTACGATCAAAGCTTTATTAATTGTCTTACTACAAAAGCTTGCCCTTAAAGTCTATTTTAATTTAAACACTATCCTGAAGGAGAGAGTCTTGTTGCTGATAGCTGACAGCTAATAGCTGAATGCTTACTTTATAAGTAACAGTTTTCTGTTAAATTAATATTAATTTAATAATTGAATTTGGCACTATATTTTGGGAGAGAAAAAATGGCTGTAGAGCAGCCGGAACTTATAGATATTTCCTCTTTTATTGACCACTCTTTATTAACAATCACCGCGACCCCAGAACAAGTTTCAAAATTCTGTACGGACGCTGAAAAATTTAAGTTTCCATCAGTTTGCGTATATCCTTACTACGTCAAACAAGTAGCTGAATTTCTCCATGGCAAACATCCAAAAGTTTGTACTGTGATTGGTTTTCCTCATGGTCAAACTACTGGTCAAGCTAAATTATATGAAGCTTCAGAAGCTGTAGAAAATGGCGCTTCAGAATTAGATGTGATGATTAATTTGAGTCAAATCAAAACAGGCCAAACTAATGAATTACATCGGGAAATTGCCGAAATTTCTGAGGAAACTGGTAAAGCAGTTAAGGCCATTTTAGAGATGGCATTACTTACAGAAGCAGAAAAGCGATTAGCGACAGAAGTCTTAATGGATTCTGGTGTGGCTTTTATTGTCACTAATACGGGATGGTATGGTGGAGCAACAGTGGCGGATGTGCAACTGCTCAAGGAAATGACCAAGACTAATGTTGGAATTAAAGCGGCTGGAGGAATTAAAAGTTATGAGCAAGCAGTGGATCTAATTTCTGTGGGTGCTACTCGGTTAGGTACATCTCGTGGTCTAGAATTGCTCAAACAGCAAAAGGACAAATCCGGATATTGACATTCTCATCAGTGTGGGGAGTTAACGAAGTCATAATTCAGAAGTCAAAAGTCAAAAGTTAACCCACCCCTAACCCCTCCCAGGACGGGAAGTAGGGGGTTTGAGCTTCGCTCCAAAAATATTTCTCCTTAAAAAGCGGGGTTTTATACCCATATTATTTTGAGAAAGAAAGATTTGGCAACGGCGCTCAGATAGAACATTTTTTTATACTGAATTAAACGAATTTGATATAATTATTATTTATTAGAATTACGCATCGCATATGGAAAATATTGATAAACTCTATATTTAGTGTAGCATTATAGTTTGTACCTAGTATATATAGTGTTTTGGCTCAAATTTGACGAAGAGAAAGCGATCGCCATGAGCTGATATAGCAGTGGAAGGAAAAAGTCTAGACATATCAAAAACTGAAAACTCAGATAATGCCAGATTTTTCCTTCTTTTCTAGATAACTAATCCCTTTGTTCCTGATTTTTTGATTATTTGATTATATTTAATTGTCTGGATATGATATAATTAGTGACTATTTAAATTTGGCATCGCATCTGGAAAATATCCATAAACTCTATATTTAGTGTAGCACTATAGTTTGTACCTAGTATATATAGTGTTTTGGCTCAAATTTGACGAAGAGAAAGCGATCGCTATTAGCTGATATAGCAGTATAAGGAAAGGGTGCGGACACATAGCGTATTCAGTGGTCTATGAAATACATTAGGGAGCAGGAAGTAGAGAGTAGTAGTGTGAAAGAATTGATGAATAAGAGTGCAATAATTGATTTTATTTTTGATTATTGGAGATACCTAATAATTATGTAATTAAATATTGATATCCTGACTTCTGATTTCTGACTTTTGACTTCTAACTTCTTCTTCAGTTTTGACTTTTGACTTTTGACTTTTGACTTCTAACTTCTTCTTCCCTCTTCCTTCTTCCCTCTTAACTTAAAATATGGCCCTAACCTACAAAGCAACTGGAATAAATCTTAAAGCTATACCCATAGGCGAATCAGACCGTTTATTAACCATTTTGACTCCAGAATATGGTTTGATTCGAGTAGTAGCACCAGGAGTGAGGAAGCCAAAATCAAAATTGGGGGGTAGAAGTGAACTATTTGTAGTAAATCAATTATTAATTTCCCAAGGGCGATCGCTCGATAGAATAAATCAAGCAGAAACTATATTATCCTACGCGGGTCTTAGTCAAAACTTAGGAAAACTAGCAGCAGGTCAATACTTAGCAGAATTAGTTCTCCATCAAGCCTTAAGCGAACATCCTCAAACAGAACTTTTCTATCTTCTCAGCGAACATTTGGGACGTATAGAAAAACTACAAAACAAAACTGACCGCCTCTGGCATACCCAACTCATATCATATCTCGCTCATGGCATTTATCATCTATTAGCCATAGAAGGAATTGCCCCCCAAGTACAAATCTGTTGTATTACTGGACATCCATTACAGCCAAACTTTAATCATCCTAATTGGCAAGTGGGATTTAGTATAGATTCAGGTGGAACTATTAAACTTACTGATACTTCTGTAGTTCCATCTTCACAGCAGCAAGTTAGGATGAATACTATGCTAAATGCCAATCAACTTTCACTATTTCAACAGTTAGCTCAACCTCAGCTCAATGCTCAGGTGGAACTCACTTCTCATCAAGATTGGATCATAGTTGAAAAACTTTTAAGAAAATATACCCAATATCATTTGGATTACTCTATCCGCTCTGCTGCTCTTATCGATACTTATTTACAATCCATATCTCCTTCAATAAAAAATGCAATTGTCTGATTCAGAGTTAAATACAAAAGAAAAACAACAAACACAACCAAAAGCAGACCCTATTTCGGCTACATCCTTAGCAGACATGGAACCCGAACGTGGACTTTTGCCAGTACTGAAAAATGGTAAATTTTTAATCCTCTGGAGTGGTCAAGTATTTTCCCAACTTGCAGACAAAGTTTACCTGGTACTAATGATTGCTATTATTGCCAATCATTTCCAAGCAGCAAACCAGACTATAAGTGGATGGGTCTCGGCAATTATGATTGCTTTTACTATTCCGGCAGTATTATTTGGAGCTGGAGCTGGTGTTTATGTGGATAGGTGGCCAAAAAAAGCAGTTTTAGTTGTGACAAATATTGTCAGAGGTGGTTTGGTTCTGATTTTGCCAATTGTATTGTGGCTATCTAATGATTTTAATCTAGGTAATTTACCTTTGGGATTTTGCCTAATGTTATTGTTGACTTTTTTGGTTTCTACCCTGACTCAATTTTTTGCTCCTGCGGAACAGGCCGTTATTCCTTTAATTGTGGAAAAGCGACACCTACTTTCGGCTAATTCTCTTTACACCACTACAATGATGGCTTCTGTAATTATTGGCTTTGCAGTGGGAGACCCTTTGTTAGAATTAGCCGATAGTTTAGTAGCTAAAATTGGTTTTGGGGAAGCTTTAGGTAAAGAATTAATAGTAGGAGGAAGTTACGCGATCGCTGGTTTACTTTTAATATTACTCAAAACTGGGGAACAGAAAAATTTGAGTGACAAGGAACAACCCCATATTTTGGCAGACTTGCAAGATGGCTTGCGTTACCTGAAAAATCATCATCAAGTTCGTAATGCCATTATCCAGCAAATAGTTTTATTTTCGATTTTTGCAGCTTTGGCAGTTTTGGCAGTACGTTTGGCAGAAATTATTCCTGCCATGGAAGCTGAAGAGTTTGGGTTATTATTAGCTGCTGCTGGAGTGGGTTTGGGTATTGGTGCTGGAATAGTAGGTCAACTTGGGCATTGGTTATCTCACTTCCAACTTAGTTTGATAGGGTTTCTAGGAATGGCAGTTTCTTTGTTGGGTTTATCTATATTTAATCAAGAGTTTTGGGTAGCTATGGGTTTGATTGGTATTTTAGGAATGTTTGGTGCAGTGGTTGGAGTGCCAATGCAAACTACGGTTCAAGCTGAAACTTCTGAAGAAATGCGGGGAAAGGTATTTGGTCTCCAGAATAATGCAGTGAATATTGCTCTAAGTTTACCTTTGGCTTTAGCAGGGGTAATGGAAACTTTTTTAGGTTTACCAAAAGTTTTATTGGGGTTAGCAGGAGTGGTAATAATAGCAGGTATATTTTTCAGTTTAGGGAATAGGGAATAGGGAATATTCCAGTGGTGGAATGACACAGCTAAAAATGTGCAGAGCGCTTTTTTCGTTATAGCAAGGTTTGAGCGTTTTTTCTAATGCAACATTCAAGGTGTGTTAGTCTGGTAGGAAATTTTCACTATTCATCAGCTTTGGTTAGGTGCTTCATAAAATGAATTTATTATTGCTCTATCCGCAATAGAAGGAAATTTCCACTAATCATCACCTTTGGCGAGGTGCTTAATAAAATGAATTTATTATTGCTCTATCCGCAATAGAAGGAAATTTTTCACCACTAATCATCACCTTTGGCGAGGTACTTCATAAAATGAATTTATTATTGCTCTATACGCAATAGAAGGAAATTTTTCACCACTCACCCCATCTGGCGAGGTGCTTCAGCAAAAGCGATCGCTCAAAAAAATTGATATTAAGTGTGGGATAATTTCTTTGTTGACTTTTTGAGTTAATCTCCAGCTTGGTAAGCTAAGTTTTCTTTTCTGATAAAGACAGCCATTGCTTTGAGAGATTTAGATAGAGAAATGAGTATGCTAGCTACCACATTAATAGTAGTACCCCAGCTATCTCAGAATAATGCTACTCAAAACTCTAAAAATCTTCAATCTCCCTAACTTCAATAACTTTAAATTCCATGAATACTCTATTGAACAACCTATGGCGTTCAGTGTTAAAGAGCTATGTAATCTTAGTCAACACTATCGCTTTATTCTCCATAGGAGCAATTTTACCGATTGGTTGCTCCCAGGCTCTATCTTCTACAATGCCTGAAGAAACATTACCTACTGCCGTCCTCTTTAAAAATGTACGGATTTTTAATGGTATCTATGACCAACTATACGGTCCTGCTGATGTTTTAGTAGTCGGCAACAAAATTCAGACCATCTCTACCGAGGGAATTCCTATCCCTTCAAGAGATGAATATGAATTATCAGTTCCTGTTATAGATGGCAAGGGACAACAGGTACTAATGCCTGGTCTCACCGATGCTCATTTTCACTTCAATTTTGTTCTTCTTGGGGATGACAAAGTATTTGACCCAGAGATTCCTTTTGAGGATCTAGTTAAAAAATTCCAAGAAAACGCGAAAACTGCTGCTGAAGATATGCTGATGCGTGGGTTTACTACTGGCCGCGATGCGGGTGGAAACGTTTTTGAACTGAAGCAGGCCATTGACGCTGGCGACATTGCTGGGCCACGCATTTATCCCAGTGGTCCTATGATCTCGCAAACCAGTGGCCATGGAGATTTTCGCCTTCTGTGAGAATTGCCTAGAATACCTACATCGGAGCTGAGTATATCTGAGAAATTAGGGGATACAGCGATCGCTGATGGTGTCCCAGAGGTGCTTCGTACAGTCCGCGAACAACTGAGGAAAGGTGCTTCTCAGATTAAAGTAGCAATGGGGGGTGGAATATCATCTACCTACGATCCCATAGATGTTGTCCAATATACAGATGCAGAGATCCGAGCTGCAGTGGATGCTGCTAAAGATTGGAATACTTATGTCATGGTTCATGCCTACACGCCTCGTTCCATGCAAAGGTCAATTCGGGCAGGAGTGAAGTCCATTGAACATGGCCATCTCATGGATGAGGAAACTGCGAAGCTTATGGCTGAAAAAGATGCCTGGCTGAGTATACAGCCTTTCGTAGAGGATGATGCTAAGTATGCCCCAAACCAGGAAAGGTTTTTACAGGTGGTTGAGGGAACAGACAAGACCTACAAGTTAGCTAAAAAATATCACCTCAAAACTGCCTTTGGTACTGATATTCTTCTTAACCCAGACCTAGCACAGCAACAAGGGGCACAACTGGTGAAACTTTTGCGCTGGTATACGCCTGTGGAAATTCTAAAGATGGCAACTAGCGTCAATGGAGAACTTTTTGCTTTGTCTGGTCCCCGCAATCCTTATCCAGGCAAGCTAGGTGTTGTAGAAGAAGGGGCACTGGCTGATTTGCTATTAGTAGATGGCAACCCATTGGAAGATATCGGTCTTATTACTGACCCAGAAAAGAACTTTGTAGTAATTATGAAGGATGGAAAGATTTACAAAAGTGATTCTGCTTTTACACAATAATTGAATTGCGCAAAATCAGAACTACAGTAACAAAGTAATCATCGATGCAAAAGTAATTTAACATTATCCTGCCAGTCTCCTTTTGTCATGGCAGGATTATTTCATCCTTATTTGTCTCTATTTTTCCTGAATCATAGCTCCAGCTTCCTGACTCTTACCACCAGAAAAAAACAAAAACTTTTTCAGCAAAATTAAAAATAATAGTCATTCTAAAAAGGAATGAGATATAGATAATTTTCTCAGCTTTTTTAATCCAATATTTAACCCTCAGAAATCTTCAAGACTTCATTAAAAATACTATCAAGAAGAAAATTATTATTTTTGGTCTAGTTCGGGAAATTTTATCCCCAACCATATAGTTACAAATCAGTCAAATGAGCATATAGGTAACCTAGAAAAATTAGATCGTCATCCTTAAATCAACAGGAGGCGATCGCCTCTCTAAACAACGAAATCATCAGTATTTCAGGCATTAAAATCCTTTGAGGTAATAAACACCCTTGGATTATTATTCGATTATATTACCACGGAAAAGCTGAAACCATTGAAATTCTGTTAGCTATTTCAGGAAATTTTTCCTATTTCTTGTCAGAGATTGATGACCAAATTGAAAAATTTAAAACTAGAAGTAGAAATTGATAATTAAAACTTTTAAGTCTGGCGATCGCTAAAATAAGCAACGAGGACTATAGTAATTTTCAGAGGAGCATTAGTTAACGGTACTTTGATATTTTTCACACCAAAAATGGCTTCAAACCCAGTATTAGCAAGGGAAATACCTGAATTAGCTCAAAATAGTTGAAAGCTAGATATATCAAGAAAACGATTAATTAAAGGTAAAAGCATTACTGTATAAAGTTTTTACCTTATTTTTAGCCTATTTTTTCCTAAAGTCCTGTTAACGAAAAACCTTGACAAACCTTGTTAAAGTTTCAATTTAATAGAAGTAGGCAACAGGGGAATTTTTAGGAAATAGGAAAAAGGTACAAAAGATGATTAATATCAAGTCCGATATTATTTTTGGTCTATTTCGATAACTTTTTATAACTACCATATAGTTACAAATCCGTCAAACAAGCATATAGGTAACTTAGAAAAATTAGATCGTCATCCCTAAATCAACAGGAGGCGATCGCCTCTCTAAACAACGAAATCATCAGCATTTGAGGCTTTAAAATCCTTTGAGGTAATAAACTCCGTTGGATTATTCTTCGATTATCTTATCACGGAAAAGCTGAAACCATTGAAATTCTGTTAGCTATTTCAGGAAATTTTTCCGATTTTTTGTCAGAGATTGATGACCAAATTGAAAAATTTAAAACTAGAAGTAGAAATTGATAATTAAAACTTTTAACTGTAGCGATCGCTAAAATCAGCAATGAGGATTAAACAAAATATAGAAATAAAAAAGCAAAGATTAAAATGTTTAAATAACTCTGATTTTATGTTGAATGAGAAATGAGTAATTGGGAAAAAAAGTTGATGTAGTTGGTATATTTGTTGCGGTACTTGCCATAGTAACCCCTATTTTTCACAAGAGATTAGATCCTTGTTAAAACTCCCAAGACAAAATTGTCAACCATCAAAAAGAAGTGAGATGATCGAACACATTAAAAGTGGTAATGAATTTAAAGTTGTTTTTGACCAGACCAAAGTTCAGCAATTAATAATTACCTCTCCCTAAAGGGGAAAGGATTGACACTCAACGAAAAAAAGATTTTTTTCCCTTGAAGGGGGAGGCTTTAAACCAAGGTATTTAATTATTAATTATTAGGTAAATTTAATCATAATGGTTGGCAAGGTCGGACAAATGATTCTATGGTTACTTTCAAGTCAGAGCGAACTTACCAATAGGTAATATAGCAATCCTATTTAGGTTGTGGAAAAATACCATAATCAAAAAGTTTAGGAAAATCGAATATTTGACCATAGCGCAATTTACTTAAATAGCCACTTAACTATTTTCAAAGAACTGCAAAGATGATCATATTGTCTGATGAATTTTTTGGTTTGTAACCAAATATCTTCAACGGGGTTTTGCTCCGGGGCATTCGGGGCAAATTTTGTACAATTTATCAACCATTCTTCTTCTGGTAAATCTTGATTAATTGTGATCAAATATTCTCGCGCATTCTGGGGAATTATGGTAAGTTGCTTCATCCCAGAATATTGCCAATTTTTTTCCCGGCCTTTGCGCTTTGCAAATATTTAATAAATTCCATGGTATTTTCAGGGCATTCCACATTTATATTCTTGAACAATAAATTCCTTTGTCTGATAGTCTAATGCACCATCTGGGAGTTTGTCTTTCTTTTTCATTTTTGAGATTAATTTCTATTCTTTTATCTGTTCTTCCCCAGGGGTAACCTAGTAGGTCTGCCCATAGCAGATGATATTGATCAATCATAAACACCCCAAGGTTTACAGCCTCTATTCCCGGTGGCCATTTAGCCAGCAATTCCTCTATTTCTTTTTTTTCTTTCACTAATTCATCATCTTTAGCTGGATGATTTTTTGGAGTTTTTTTCCAACTTATTTCCGCTTCTTTGAGTAAGCTATCATCACTTTGATTGGACTCAAAAACCAGATTATACTCCTTCTGTAAATAGTTTTGGTTTGTCTGATCATCTCAGATAATCTTGGGGTCTCAACCACTCAATTGTTCTGTGTTTTTCTTTGGGCTTTAAGTAACCTTGTGTTCCTTGATCTTGAAGCCTTAAGCTTTCTACGCCATCAAACAGTGCGGGGTTTTTCCATTGGCTAATAAAACTGTGAGAAACATTTAATAATTCTTTGATTTCATGGTAGGATTTTCCCCACAAAATCATTTTGACCGCCCAGGGTCTTTTTATTTCTTTTGACTTTTTCGTTTGATTAATAAAATCCAGTAAGTTCATCTATAATCTTGATGATTTTGTATTTTGACTGGAGATTTTATTCTTACTATTATATCTGTTGCGACCTATTTAGGATTGCTATAGATAATTGATAATTGATAATTAATCCCCAAAGGTTTAAAGCCTTCTATTTCAAGATCAAAAAAGTGCTAGGAGATTTCCTTATATTCAATCAAGGTAGGTTTTCACCAGAGGTAATTATCCATGATCAATTAATCAAACAGTTACTTACTCTAAGTCTGAAGAAAAATACCAAACTTGTGGCTTAAACGAGTACCAAAAAGAAGAGCATGGAAAAGAAAATTACTGTTCTTAGTCAGGAGGTACAAATCCTGATGAAGCTAAAATTTCATGATGGGGGCGCTTATATGAATTTGATGCAGAAAGAAAAGTTTATAACTTTGACTATGGGCATATTGGAACTTTAGAAGTACTATACCGTAACAACTTAATACTACCTATCTCATTTTTCTTTATCCTTTGTATTTCCTGGGTAGTATTACGAAAAATTGGTTCAGAGACAAACTAAACAACTTTTGATTTGAGACTAATTGCTCTGTAGAATTAATAACAGAGGTTGACAAAAAAATTCTGAGATTTTATACGTCCTAACTCCTGGCTCTTGGCTCCTGGCTCCTGACTAATAACTAGACTTATCTTACTTTTTGGATGGCAGGTGGTATTATTTACAGACTGAGGTGCTTTTTGTCTGTTATGGCAGCCGAAGCAAAGGTTAGGACATTTATAAATGTTCAAACTCAGTCAGGTATTACTTTTGAGTTTTGAATGCTTGACTTTTGACTTTTGCGTAGCACTATAACGATAAAATCCCTCAATAATAATATCTGCCCGTTCATCTGAATGCATATTGCTTGGCTTGGAAAAAAATATCCTTTTTGTGGCAACGTCACCTACTCCAGAGAAATAACCAATGCTCTATTGGATAGAGGTTATCAGGTTAGCTTCCTTCACTTTGCGACGGAAGATACTGAACTTGACAAATGGCCAAGGTTTCAGGAAGTGTCTCTACCTTGTATTTATAAGTCTCAGGGTTACACCATACCTAGTCTTAAATCTAGCAAAGTCTTAAGTCAGGCTCTACAGAAACTTGAGCCAGATATTGTTCACGCATCTCTTACCCTCTCTCCTCTAGATTTTCTACTGCCTGAAATTTGTGAAGAGTTGAATATTCCTTTAGTAGCTACTTTTCATGCCCAGTTTGATAGTAAACCACGCAATATTAAATCTGGAACCCAATTTTTAGCCTATCAACTCTATGCTCCTTTTCTCGCAAATTATGACCGAGTAATTATTTTTTCAGAAATACAGAAAGATTTATTAATGAAATTGGGGGTTCCTGGCAAAAAAGTCGCAGTTATTCCTAATGGGGTGGATGTGGATAAATATTCTCCTGGTGTCTCTAGTCTGAAGACTCAGTTAAATGCTAGCCGTGTATTTCTATATTTGGGTCGTATTTCCACAGCTAAAAATGTCGAATCTCTGCTCAAAGCTTGGAAACATTCGGATATGGCTAATGATAGTTGTTTAGCGATCATTGGAGATGGACCATTAGCTCCTTCTCTACAAATGTTTTATGGGGATGTTCAGGGAATTAGTTGGTTTGGGTATGTGAGTGATGAGCAACGACGGATAGAAATTTTGCGTGGTGCTGATGTATTTATTTTACCTTCTTTAGTGGAAGGTTTATCTTTGGCTTTATTGGAGGCAATGTCTTGTGGTTTAGCTTGTGTAGCTACAGATGCAGGTGCTGATGGTGAGGTGTTGGAGAAGGGAGCTGGTATAATTTTAAATACTCATAATGTCACTAGCCAATTACAAACTTTATTACCTATATTTAGGGATCATCCTGAGTTAAATATTCTGTTGGGGCAAAAAGCTCGGCAAAGGGTTTTGGAACGTTATACTTTGAGTCGAAATATTACTCAATTGGAAATGCTTTATGATGAAGTTTTACGAGAAAGAAATCCAAAGTTAAGTAGTTTGATTTAAACCCACATTTAGCACTACTCACAAGAAGTTATAGATACTTACTGAAGTTTTCCGACTTTAATGTACTAGATTTTGTCGTATGATACCAAATCTGGTTTAGAAAAGCTGATTATAAATTCTCTCTATTGCCTATTAAGGCTTACTTTTTACCTCACCCCATAATCATCAGCCAATAATAACCGGATTTAGTATGAAATGTGGGATTGAAGAATGTACTGTTGAATTAAGGTAGTAAAATCGGACTTATCTTATCTACTACTTTAAGCACTGGTATAGCAATGTCTCCCATATTTTTTGCTGCATCTTTAAGTCCTTCAAGACTCATTTCATACCATTTACGTCGTGGTTGAGTTTTTGTTGATTCTTTAACAAGGGTTTCTGCATCTTGCGCCATAGTCTCTACTGTTTCAGCTTGTTCAGGAGTTGCTTTTTTATTAACTTCATTAATAGCTTTCAACAATTGGTCTAACAAATTCTTGATATCCTCGTCTACCTTAGTTTCTGCCAAAGTGTTGAAACTATTTTCAATATTATTAGTAATAGTAAATTGGTCTGAAATTTTAGTATTACTGCTAGCTGAAATTTGAGTATCACCACCAATTTTAATAACTCTCTCTTCTGTCATTGTCTCCTCCAAGATATTATCTCCTGTGTGTGATTCTTGAATTATAACTTGATCGACAGGAGACTGAAAAATAATTTCTCTAGATTTTTGGTTTAATGGTTCTGATTACATCTTTCTCCCTTGTCACAAAATTTAGATTGCCATTTAGCAGACAAAGAGTATTGTGCTTGTAGTTCTTTTTCCAATCTCTTCAATTGATCTCTATCCAATGTATCCAATGTACCCAAGTATTCCAATTTCCTCTGTAATTTCCTTTGTTTCTCTTGCCTACTAAATAACTCGAACTCATCAAAACCACAATTGGTATTATGAGTAATAATATTATCCTTGTCATTATTTGCTACCCTTATGAATTGCTGTGACAGTCATAGTTAATGAACTAGAAATAATAATAAGGGTACACATTGTATAAACAACTATTTCTACAATTCCATCAGTAAAATGGAAATTACCGTATTCTTTTTCAATATTAAATAAACACTGTTTTAAAAACCAATAAACAAACGCTGCTAATTCAATTAACATGACTATGACAATTATAAAACTAATAAACTCATTTATTAGATGAGATTGACTAGATTCACTAAAAAATATGAAAACTAGAAAATTCAAGATTACATTTGCCCAAAGTCCGTAATAAAAAACATAGTGTATTTTGGAAATCCATAGTCTAGGATGATTAAGCAACAAATATCGATCCAATCTCTTGATAAATCCTGGATTTAAAAAATCTGTTATTAGCTTTAGCTGTGGAGTTTTCATTTTTCTCTATTAAATAAACGCCGAGTAGATTTACTTATGTCTCTAAAGTATTTCAAGGTAATATCATTATCAATAAAAACTTTAATCATTTCGTTACTACCAACATTTTTTGAAGCACTGATAATATATTGATTGTGACCAACAATTTCAATCTGAGTGTATGATATTTCTTCAAGCAAATCCATTAATTCATTTTTTGATAAGTTACAACCTAATTCAAAAGCATTTTCTTCCCTATCCTTACCAAAATCTTCTAAATTACCATTGTAAATTACAGAACCCTCTTTGATAAAGATAATATTGTCAGTAATATTTTCAACTTCATATAAATGTTGTGAACTCAAAAGTATAGTTTTGGGGTGAGCAAGAGAATCAGCTAAATATCTTAAATCCTGTAAGAATAGTAACTGAGTATTAACATCAAGATTTGCTAAAGGTTCATCTAATATTAAAAATCTAGGATTACAGACTAATGCTTTAGCTAATGCAAATCGCATTTTAAAACCACCAGAAATCTCGTTCCAAGTTGCGTTTCTATACTTATCTAAACCAAGTCGCCAGATAATAAAATCAACTTCATCTTCATTTTCTTCTCCTCTAATACCATGAATAGCTGCTGCAAAATGGAGATTATCAACTAGGGTTCCTGTCCATTTTGGCAACTCTTGAGGAACGTATGCTATTTGTTGTTTTATTTAGTACCAAGATTTATCTTTTGATTTTGTCAAAGCTGGATATTCAACAGTACCGCTGGTTTCCTTTAACTCACCAGCAATTATTCTTAATAAAGTTGTTTTTCCATTACCATTTTCACCAACAAGAGAGGTTATTTCACCAAATTTTAATTCTAATCCCGATACAGATAACTGGAAGTCTGTTAATCTACCTGAATATTTTTTGGTGATATTTATTATATTAGCTACTACATTAATATTAGAGCTTTTAATACTTGATTTTTTTTGCTTTTTCCATGATTCCTTTATTTGTTCGTATGAAGTTTTTGGTATATTTTTTTCGGTATTTTCTTGGTCTAGATGTTTTTTATTAACATTGGTAGTATTATCTTTTGAATTAGATTTGGAAGGAGACTTATTGTTATTTTCTTGTGGAGGAACAACTGTGGGTATTGATGAGTAATTTTCTCTATATTCTTCAACTATTAAATCAACAAAATCTAAGATAGAAAAAGTTAAACCTGAAAATTTTTCCCTGATAGTTTCTTCTGAAGAACTAGACTTTCGGGCGTTGATAATTTGAGGTATGATACCATGTCCGGATAAGAGCACGATAGAACTCCGTGACCTTTACGCTCCCCGAAAAACTTTCTCCTTCTACTTGGGGTTTCAACTTCATTCTTCCCTCCTGACTCCTGACTCCTGACTCCTAAAGAATTAAGATTAATATCATACACTAATTTACCAACGCCGACTTTCGTTTATCTTCTCTCAGTTCAGTATAGCGACGCTGAAAATCAATTGCTTCATATTTACGTTTTTTATAAACTGCAAAATCATCAGCAAAATCCATGACTCTTTTAGTAGCTAAATCAAGCTGATTATCTTGAATTAGCTTTTTTATTTCTTGCTGAAAGTCTTCAGGTTGCCGATTTAGTTTTTCTAACTCTACTTGCATTACTTGCATCCTAAAGTTGGTCTAAATTAAATATTAACACCAACCATTTTTTGCCTCTTCCAACACATAACCAGATACAGTTTCTATCTCTGTTTCTATTAAACAGTCTTTGTAAGCTGACATATTATTTTTCCCATTCTTAACTAAGTAGAGCTTGCTGATTAAATCTAAAAGCATTGAAATATATAGACTTTAGCCTTTTTAGGGTCTAAAAAAGTACCTGGCTTTCAGCTCTTGACGCTCAAAAAGGAGCGTATTTTAGGCGCATAGTTGGGCAGAAAAATCATTCTTACAATTCTTACTCCTACCTCTTCTAAATTCCTAGTTCTCCTGTTTCCTGTCTCCTGTCTCCTGTCTCCTACCCCAGCAAAAAGACTTTCCATACGCAAACCCTAAGTAAGCGATCGCCTCCACAGAATCTAGTTTATTTCTTTCCACAGTCTCTATTTTGAAATTTTTTCCCCATCTAACAATATTACCGAAAAATTGTGGTTTAAAGCCTCTCCTTTTAAGGGGATAATAAATAAAAATTGTCCTTTGAATCAATCCTCTTCTTTTCAAGGAGAGGTAATTCTAAATTCGCGCATTCTAAATTCTAAATTCTTGAACTCCATTAGGATGACAACCTACACAATGAATCTGAAAAAGTTCCGCACCTTCTGTCATTTATGCACCTAATACATTAGGCATTTTCGTAACATTGAAAAACATAAATATTAATAAACAGGACTTACGCATAAACCAGGTTTACCAACTAAATTTCGTGGTTTAAAAAACAATAATTAGGGCAATAAACCCGGTTTCTTGTTTGGGTGCGTAAGTCCTGTTAAATTTATTGATGCTCACCTAATTAGTAAGTCAACAAGAGCAATTCTAAGCATGGAGCAAAAAGTCTCTTCCTTTCTGATTTGAATCTTAGAGTCTTTTGTCTTATCATCATCAATAATTCTAATACCAAGCAACTTTTTGTCTAAGCATTCAGCTATTAGCATTCAGCTCTCAGCAATAAAAATGAATTAAGCAAGTATTCGCTTAAATTATCCTACATTTTCAAATATTTGAAGCACAAGAGCAACGAAATTGACTTGTTAACTAAAGGTAATAAAGCTGACTGCTGTTTGCGCAGCATTCCGTAGGAAATGCTTACCTTTTTGTTATTCTAGCTAAACTTAAAAAAACTAATGAAAAGAATTATTATGCTTAATTAAACTCATAAATTCTTGACGAGTTTTCACGTCATCAGAAAAAACACCGCGCATAGCGCTAGTAGTTGTCCAAGAACCTGGTTTTTCTACTCCACGCATTACCATACACATATGAGTTGCTTCAACAACTACAGCAACACCTAAAGGCTGAAGTAATCCTTGAAGTGCATCAGCTATTTGTGCTGTTAGACGTTCTTGTACCTGTAAACGTCGGGCATACATTTCACAAATTCGAGCAATTTTTGATAGTCCAATTACTTTTCCATTAGGAATATATGCTACATGAGCGCGACCAAGAATAGGCAAAATATGATGCTCGCAAGAGCTAAAAAGATCGATATCTCGAACTAAAACCATCTCTGAGATATCTTCATTAAAAACAGCTCCATTCAACAATTCATCTAGAGATTGATGATAACCTGAAGTGAGAAATTTTAGGGCTTTTACAACTCGTTTGGGAGTATCTAATAATCCTTCTCGATCCGGATTTTCTCCTAATCCTATTAATAAAGTTCTCACTGCTTGAATCATTTCAGCTTCTGTAACAGGAGGCTGAGATTCTGTTTTCAATTCATCGGTAGAAATAAATTCTGGAATTACTGGTAAAGTCATACTTCAAAAGTTTTAAGCTTAAGATTTTGTTGGACAGTTTGGCAGATATTTCCCCACATAAATTTCAGATTAATTATGAAGATTATTATCTGTATTTATCCAAGAATAGCTACTCTTAATTTATCACATAGTTAGACAGTTTGTTAAATCTTGTTGAATAATTAATGGATTCAAATTTCGTCCAATTAATACTAACTGATTTGTCGGAGTAGTTGACCATTGCTCTACTTGCATATCATAGCGTTTACCGCTCAATTGAAATATATGTTTTGATTCACTTTCTTTGAACCAAAGAATTCCTTTTGCTCTAAATATATTATCTGGTAATTCATCTAGAAAATTATGTTGAAATTTGAGGGCAGAAAAAGGTCTTTTACTTTGGAATGAAATAGATGTAAAACCATCATTTATTAGATGATTTTTAGGAATTTTTTGTAGTTCATGCTGATTATTATTCTCTAGAAGAGAATAAGGTTGAAGCTTGGATAGATTTACATCTAAAATTAAGTATAATGGTATCTGGCTGTACTCACTTCTCAAAACCCTAGCTCCATTATTTACAGTTTTAATATAAGACTCTAAATAATCTACTCGATCTTGGGAGACTAAATCTGTTTTATTGAGTAAAATAATATCCCCATAAGCAATCTGTTTAAAAGCTGCCTCGCTATCAAAATGGTCTGGTGTAAAATTTTCACAATCTACTAAAGTCAGTACAGAATCTAAGTAAGTTAAATCTTTTAACTCTGTACTCAAAAAAGTTAACATAATTGGAAAGGGGTCTGCTAAACCAGTGGTTTCTATAATTAAATAATCAATTTTTTCATCCCGTTCTAAAATTTGGTAAACTGTATCTACTAATCCTTCGTTGATAGTACAACAAATACAACCATTGCTAAGTTCTACCATATTTTCGTTAATATCTACTAATAACTGACTATCTATATTAATGTCCCCAAATTCATTAACTAATATTGCGACTTTTAAGTTGTGCTTATTATGCAAAATTTGATTTATTAAGGTTGTTTTACCACTGCCTAAAAATCCAGTTACTATTGTTATTGGCATCCCTCTTTTAGGAATATCTAATTGTAGTGAATTATTCATTATGGCTAAATTCATTGACGAAGACAGCTACTCTTAAATCTTGTTGATTTTGAAGAATATGATTGAGAAAGGTTGTTTTGTCATTAACAAGAAAACCAGTCATTTCAGTTATCAGTTATCAGTTATCAGTACCTCTGGTTGTTTGCGCAGCATTCCGTAGGAAAGCATTGTTAATATGGGTTGCTGACTAGCTGGAAAATTGCTATTTCTAGTTGACTTAAGAGATTCTTTGAGCTGATTTGCTTCAATATGTGGATATTTTACTTTTGGGGTCTCTATGATAATCATTATCATAATCAAAATTTGACATCTAGTCAATGGTCAATGGAGATTCGGGAAAATTTTCATTAATAGAGTGACAAACGCCTCAATCTGATTTTTGAATGGGCATTGATAATTGATGGGATAATCGTGATTTCCATTGGCATAGTTTGTTTAAAAACTTGGGAAATATCTATATTTTTCTTTCTTTCAAATCTTCTTCCTTACGCGTAAATTTTGACAAAGATTCTTGGCTATACTTATCCACAGATCGTTCATTAATTGATAATTGATAATTACCTCTGGTTAAAACCGTTACGGAATTGAAGATCAGGAAATATTATTTCTTTTTTTTCCCCTTAAAAGGGTCGGCTTTAAACCAGAATTATTGAATTATTAATTATTCGGTAAGAATAAAGCAACAGTAAGTCATATACACCATAATATACATCTCCAATAATCAAAAATAAAATTAGTTATTGTAGATAAATCATCAATTATTTCTCCCTACTCTCTACTTCCTCTTTTCTGGAGATGTGTAATGTTTAAATATTAGCTCTTATAGCTATATTTACTAATGCCAACCATTTTCTGCCTGCTGCAATACATAAGCTGATACAGTTTCAATTTCTGCTGGAGTTAAACGGTCTTGATAAGCTGACATATTATTTTTTCCATTCTTAACTAAGTAAGCAATCGCCTCAACAGAATCTAATTTATTTCTTTTCAAAGTTCCTATTTTTAAGTTTTTCCACCATCTAACAATATTACCTCCTCTAGCATGACAACCAGCACAATTAATTTGAAAAATTTCTGCTCCTTTCGATGTTTCTGCTGCTAATGCATGAGGTATTTCTATAAAGTTTATCAATGTGAATATTAATAAGCAAACTGTAATGATTTTTTTCACTTTTTTCTCCTTAATTAATTAAAACTAATACAATAAAAAATCACCAAAAATCAACTTCATCAAATAATTTATGCCATTCTTTAACAGCAAAGATTGGTACGACTAATTCTGCTGAATTTTCACCTTGCAAAGGTATATTTATTCGCAGTGGAGCATCATAATTTAACTTTTTCATTACTTCCAAAAAGTCATATTCTCCAACATTAGCAGGAAAAGAAGAATCAACCAAAATATCCTCTGCATTCCAGATATTACCAGTGCCAGTAGTAATTTGCAATTTTTGGGGATGAGCTAGTTCAATTATTCCAGGAAATCCTACCAATCGTAAGTTTAAAGTTATTAGTTTGCCAGATTTGATCCTTTTATATAGTACAGTTTGCCATGCTCTATCTGAAAGGTCTCGCAAACTTTGCCGAGAACGATACATGATTTGTGTAGAAGATTCGGGGTAAGTATGAATAGAAGCTAAAGCTGGTTGAGAATTACCAATAATCAAAAACAAGGATAATATTACTGTAAAAATCCAACGAAAATTAATCATACTTTTATAGCATTAGGGAATAGGAAATAGGGAATAGTAAACTGTTAAAGGGTTTTATGGTTAGGAGAAGTCAGTTGTGCAGCATTTGGTTAATAATATGATTAACCTCAAATCTTCAAAAATTAGCTTCATAACATTAATAGTCAGCAGCTTTCAAAATATACTAACTATCATTAAAAGCTGTTAATTAAATGTAGTTTAATTATTGCTCTGCTGATTAAATATAAAAGCACTGACAGGTAAAGGTTTTAGCTTTTTTACAGCGAAAAAAAGTGAACTTTTGAAGCTTGAGCAACCAAAAAGTTAGGATAAAAGGCAGAATAATTGCAGAAAAATCAAGGGATAAAATATCCGACTATCTCCTATAAATTCCCCATTTATCCTGACTTATGACTCCTGCTCCTGACTCCTAGCTCATACCAAAAGATTTATTCAGCAAACCCTAATTAGCTAATACTCTCTGTTCTAATTGTAGTTCAAAACGTTCTCCAGGTTGAGCCTCTATTACTTTTGTCTCCAGATTATTTTTGGTTAACTGAAGTTGTGTTTCTTCCACACTACCATCTGCTTTGAGTAAAGATATTAATAATCCTTGAAAATCTATATCGCCCCCTGCTGCTGTAGGTAACATGACTTGGGGTTTCAACCATTGAGCTACTTGTAAAGCACTTTCATTTCCTTTAATTATCGGCCCGACTAACGGTAAATTCAAATTTATAATAGGGGTGATGACCACATTTATAGGAGCAAATTCTTTGATTTTTTCAGAATGGCTGCCATGTGGTTCATAGTAGATTGTATTGTCAGTGCTTAGGTCTTTAAAAATGTAACCGTTTTCTACCAAAGTTGGGCCAACAAGTGAACCAGGAACTGCTCTAATTTCAATACTATTGTCAAAAGAATATGTCTCACCATGGGCAAGTGTGACTATTTGAGAATAGCCCAACTCCTGTACTACTTTTGCTGCAGTGGGGGAAGCGACTACAGGAATATTTTTGTCTAACTGTTTTAGGGTCTGGGGGTGAGCATGGTCTTCTAACCCTTGAGACAATACAATTAAATCTATCTTTTCTGGTATGGCACGGGGAGTACGCCTCTCTCCTTTGAATAACCAAGGTAGATTACCGAAAACTAGGGGGCCAACTAACCAAGGGTCCAGCAGGAGTTGTTTGCCTCCAATTTCAATTAACCAGGAATTACTATCTAACCAAGTCAGATGCATAATATCTATAAAATTAAATTATCTTTCAATCATTATTGTAACAATTTATTACAATTGATGGGATATTGTCCATCGGCCATCAGTTGCTTAGGGTAAGAGGCGATCGCAGATAGCTGAGTAGAGGAAATTAATAATAGACATTTCCAGAAAAGAGGGAACAGGGAACAGTGGTGCGACTCCGGGTCGGCGACAGATGCACCTGGTAGCGGACAAAGAGAGGTTACAGGGATAAATAATTGACAATTTATAGATAAGAATTGCTTTGATTTTTGATTTTTACCAGATGTCTAATATGTTCGATAGTATTACTGTGTCTAGTTTAATTAAATTTGTTGGGTAAACGGTGTGAGAATTTTGCTCGCAAATATCTGATATCAAGTCCGGCAGGATCAGTATTATAAAGTTCAGGGAAGAAAGAAGGCTTTAGTTATCTGGGAGAGAAGGAAGAAGATTTGAAAGAAAGAAAAAGTAGATATTTCTCAAGTTTTTATACGAACAATACCAACGGACATGATATTACTTCTTAAATCTAGTTGTGATTAACTTTGAAAAAAATATCCTAAAAGTTTCTTAGTAAGGTAAAATTTTGTGTTTTTTTAAAGGTCTTTTACTGGTGGGGATTGAGTATTAATATTCATTAACTTCAGATCAGGACTATTGATATAATGCCACTTAGATATAACAAAAAAAGTGAATTTATATTTCCGATAACTTTCGTACAAAACCTGCTTATATAAAAGTTATAGATAGCAGTAATCTTGAGAGATAGGGGAAGAATATATAGTAACTGCTATGATTACTCTTGACTTATGGAATATTTAAAACAATGGGATATCAATACTCAACCTTATTCCTTCTCTCCTAGATAAGTAAAGCGTTCTTCTTTCTTAAATTCTGCTATATATTCCATAAATAACTAAATTCGATCGGTAAATATAGGGAGTTTAAATCATTTTGTACATAACCATTGGAGGAGAAAAAATTTTCTGAGTTCTGAATTTAGCTTTGAGAATCTGCTTCAGAATTATATTTTACTTTTTCCCAGATAATAGTAGCTAGGAAACATAACATCATTAAGTAAAGTGGTACGCTTATCATCATCTATACTCCTAATTTTTATTCTAGTTCGTGTGTTTTTTATTGTTTGGGAATCAATTATATATTCATTTTTTCTAGGAAACTTATTAACCATTTCCTATAAAAACCAAAAAGACCCCTAAGATTAATTATGACATAGTTTGCTTTTGTTGTCATCCCAACAGGAAAAATTGGTATTTACTGGAGAGAAATTTATTAATAACACACAGAAGCAAAATAGAGATATATTGAGTCAATATTTAAGTTGTGTATACTTATCAGTAATTACACTTTATTAGTAGTTATTTTCAGCTACTTAAAAATAACTTCAATATAAGAATTAGGATTTTCAGCAACCCAACCAAAAGGAGAATTATATCTAATTTCAAAATGAAGATGAGCTTCCTCAAAATCAGGTTTTCCTGTCTGACCAACTGTGCCTAAAAGTTCTGCCTGTGCTATTTTTTGACCAGTTTTAACATTAATAGAATCTAAATGGGCATAACGAGTTTGCTTGCCAGCAGCGTGATTAATTACTACTAAATTACCATAATTACCTTGTTTGCCGGCAAATGCTACTATCCCTTCTCCTACAGAAAAAACTGATGTACCACTATTAGCAATTAAGTCTAAACCACTATGAAAAACTACTTGATTTTTAATCGGATGTAGTAACCAACCATAACCTAAAATAACCCTAGTTTCAAAAGGTAAAGGATAACCTTTTAATGAAGAAATTTGTGGGGGTGTTTTTCGCCCTGGAGACCAATTTACTCCTGGTAAAAAAACCACTTCTGGTGTCTGTTGTTCTAATGTTTGTGGACAACCATTAACTTCATATAATGCGTCAGCACGGATATTATAATTTTCTGCAACATTTTTCCAAGTTGTGCCAGTAGGTACTTTCACAGCGATACCATTATAGGGAGGAATAATTATCTCAGTACCTACGGTTGGCGGACTTTTCTGTAGTACTCGATTAAATGCTAACAGGGTAGGAGGAATGAGGTTGTATTTTTGAGCAATAGTTTCAATGGTTTCTCCAGTGGTAATTGTATGACGTTGGAGGCGAGATAAAGCTGGTAGGGGACAAACTTCTTTTGCTTCTTCTGAAATGGAAGGAGTAGGAATTTTCATAGGTTGGGATTGAGCATTTGCCTGCATTAATAAAAGTGGATTAATAAACCACAATAATGTAGTAAAAAGGTAAAGGTAGGATTGAGAATTCATAAGCATTACAAATTGGAAAAAAATAGTTACCAGTTTGATATTAGCCTTTGATTAGAGATTTTTTCCCCTAGACAATTTTTGTCTGAGGAAGACACGTTGAAATTTTCTAGAGCTAGAGTGAGATGATGAGTAATATCATTTCTCAAAAACTTTTCAACTTGGCTATTGAGTAGGGGGAGTAGGGGAGTGGGGGAGTAGTAAACATAGGCAATACGCAACAGCATAGATCCCAAATAGACATCTGGTGATCATCAAAAATCGGCGTTGGTAAAGCGCGTGTATGATATTAATCTTAATTATTTAGGAGTCAGTCCTCAGGAGGGAAGAAAGAATCAGAAACCCCGAGTAGAAGGAGAAAGTTTTTTGGTCGCGTAAAGGTAACGGAGTTCTATCGCGCTCTTATCCGGACATGGTATCATACCTCAAATTACCAACGCCCAAAAATTAAACAATGATCGCGCAAAAATCATCAATTCTTTCCCCCTGCTCCCTAGTTCCCTCTTTTCCGCAGAGGTCTAATAGGTTCTATAGCAAATATTGAGTTATTTAGGATTTATTGCGATCGTGAATCAAATACAGGAAAAAGTTTTTTCCGCTGTTCCCTCACAGGAGTCAGTATTCTCATAGGGTTTTGCTAATTTATATCAAATCCGCTCGGGTTCGGTATAAAAAAAATTTTCATCTTCATCCAAGAGTAAATGTTTCGCGCATTCTCTTCCCTCCTGAGGACTGAGGACTGAGGACTGACTCCTAGATTAACTATCTAATTACACCGATACTACCGGATTTGATATTACATCTGTCGTGCGCTCACGGTCGTACTGCTGTTCCCATATCTGGTTTTCCCTTTTCCCTGCTATAAAATTTTTAGGCGTTGCTGATTTGAGGTATGATATCTTGTCCGGATAAGAGGGCGAGCAAAAAACTTTCTCCTTTTACTCGGGGTTTCTTATTCTTTCTTCCTTCCTGAGGACTGAGGACTGACTCCTAAAGAATTAAAATTAATACCATACACGTGCTTCAGCAACGCCAATTTTTATTTTTGTGCAATAACTCCTACTGTTGCGTGATAAATTGCTTGCGTATTAGGGTCTTCTGCAAACAAACAATAGTTGTCAACATCAGAGTAGCTTGCTTTACCAGTTGCAATATATTTTTCTGTAAGCTGCATTGCAGACATTTTCATCATTTTGGCTATTTCCGATCGCCCTGGAGAAACAGGAGCATCATTTTCTACAGATAACTTTTGCCAATCATACTTTTGCAATATCTCTGGTAACTTCGCTCCTAAAGCATAATCTGTTCCTCTATCTGCAAACATTTTCTCAATAGCGAGATTGACTTGCTTGACTGACTGACACATTTGACTATCCCCCGCAATAGCTTTAGCTGCAGAAAAATCTGGTTCTTCAATGACTAACCATCCACCAGGTTTGAGCAAATCTACCATTTTTGATAAGGCAAGTTGAAAGTCTCGAATATGGATGAGAAGACAACGTGCATGAATTAAGTCAAAAGATTGATTTTCCAGTGCAAGACGGCAAAAGTCTGCTTCTAAAACTTCAATATTAGATGATTGAATTTTTGCTAAAAAACGAGTATCTAGGTCAACGGCAACAACCTTTCCACTATCTCCAATAACTGTTGCGAGCCATTTAGCGATCGCTCCTGCTCCTGCTCCTACTTCCAGACATTGCCATTTTTCTGTGATTCCAGTTGTTAAAATTCGTTCACGAGTTTTTGGGTCAAAAATTTGTTCGATCACCTGTAGTCTTTCTAATTCTTTGAGATTTTGAGTATTGCTAAAAATATAGTCTGTAGACCCTGACATCTATAAAAATATCCCCCTTCTATTGTTGGCTAATTACTTATATTTCCAACAACAAAATATGAGGATATGCAGTTAAAATGTTCAAAAGCTTAGAATTATTTAAAACTTTTACCTGTAATATTATGTCCGGATAATTAGTAATGAAAAAATTTTCCCTTCTTCTTTACCTCTTTTTCTTTCTTCTTGTTCTCTCCTGAGGACTGAGGACTGAGCACTGACTACTGTAATATTATGTCCGGATAATTAGTAATGAAAAAATTTTCTCCTCTCTGGTGTTGTTCCTTCCTCTTTCCTCTTTTTCCTTCTTCTTTTTCCCTCCTGAGGACTGAGGAGAGAGGACTCAGTCCTCTCTCGTTATTTATAACTATATATATATATAATTGAAATGATTGATACAATTTTGGTTGTCCAAGGGCCAGAACTAAAATCTGTGAAGCGCGGCCTTACCCCTGAGTTATCTCAGCCTAAATTATTGTCTTTGCCTATAGGTGCTGCATCTGTTACTCGTTATTTGAATAACTGGCAAAAAAGACAAGATTTTTCCTCCCATCAACCCTCTACAATATTGGTTATGGGATTGTGTGGTAGTTTATCTAGTCAATATCAACCTGGAGATGTGGTTATTTATAATGAGTGTGTTGAATATATTGAAGAAGGAAGAAGGAAGAAGGAAGAGGGAAGAAGGAAGAAGTGGATGGGGACTCAAACTCCAATCAATTGTAAACACCATGTAGACGGCAGGGTATTAAACCCAAAAGAAAAAGATTATTCTCAGTTACTCCGGCAAAAGTGCGATAGTGTTTTAACAGCTAAGTTGCAAATACATTTAAAAGGAAAAGCTTCTTTAGTAACGGGTTTAACTAGCGATCGCTTCATCTACAAGGCAGCGGAAAAACAACTATTGGGAAAAAATACTGATGCAGAAGTGGTAGATATGGAAGGTTTTGCAATTCTAAATTTCTTTGCTCATTTACCTGTCTCCGTAGCGATGGTGAGAGTGGTCAGCGATGACTGTTACCATGACCTTCCCAATATCTCTTCTGCTCTGACATTATCTGGAAGTTTGCAACCTTTCGCATTGGCGAACACTATGTTTCGCCAACCACTGCCTGCTTTCCAACTTATTCGAGGTAGTATTCAAGGATTAAAAGTATTGCAGGAGGTTACAAGTTGTCTTTTTAGTGATTAAAAATAATTAGGCAATTATTCTGGGACCATCCTATTTTCTGTTCTTTTTCAAACTGATTTAGTAGTCGTGTTACAGTAACGCGACTGGTACCAATAATTTCAGCTAATTCTTGATGAGTTAACCTCATATCCAATATTTTTCCCTCTGGCAGTTGATTACCAAATCTATCGGTCAACCATTTTAATAATCTCAACAGTCGCAATTTGATTTTTCTAGAATGAATAATTCTGAGTAACTCTTGAGTTTTTTGAATGTGAGAAAGCATTACTTCTTGGGTATAGAAATAACCCCTTGGTAAGATACTTGCTTCTACAATAGTTAAACATTCAACTTGATAAGGATAAGATGGAAATAGAGGTTGACCAACGATGTCTCCTTGACCCCAAAATCCTAAAGTTATCGTATTTTCTTCTTCATTTTTGGTAAGAGTGCGAACCACCCCAGCATCTATTCGCCATAATAATATATCTGTTAATGGTATTAATTGGCGACGTTTAAATTGATGCTGCTTCAGTTTTTGAGGTTTAGTAATTACTGAATTTAAGCTCATAATTATTCTCCTATTTATTTGTGCTGAAAATTCCCGGATTTGACTAAGCAAAATTTGCTGTTAAATTTCTCAAAACAAAGAGTAATATAAAATCAGGTTATACATTAATCGCAAAATTACTTCATTTTATAGCGCGTAGCACTAGGGAATAGGGAGCAGGGAATAGCTAGCTGTAAAAGGTTTTTTCCTGCGGAATCCGTCAGGAAACAGGATTGAAAAATGTCTTAGCAAACATAATTTTGAATTCTCCTTCTAAGATAATTAAGTTAATAACTGATATCATGTCCGTTTGTATAGTTTGTGTAAACCCAAGCATGAATATATGAATATATATAGGAAATTTAAGTTTTTTCTTGCTCTTAACTTAAGTCTTCCTTCCTCTTCCCTCTTCCTTACCTTAGCTATACAATACCGATGCTACCGGACATGATATGATAGCTGAATGCTGACTGCTGACTGCTGAATGCTGACTGCTGAATGCTTACTAATATTGTGAATTAGATTTACATTGTTGTAAGATTGGTTTTGCTAGATAATTATTTGGTTCATAATCACTACAATTTAGAGCTGTTTCGGTAAGAGCATTATAAGGATGTACGGTACATTTCAAACGATAATCTCCTGTAAAAAATATACAGCGACTACAAGGAATTTGATGCAGTCGTCTAACATAACTTATTCCTTGCTGAAAGGTCAAACAAAAATTCCGCAAACCTATAGTAATTAATGATAGAAGACCCATCATAAAAATGATACGACCTAGATTTTGAAGTAGATATTCTGGAATCAAATTAATCATAGTTTTAACTCTATTCTGAATTAATAATTTGGGAAAAATTACTAATTATATTTAGTCGTATATAGTAATTATCATACTTGTGAGGTACACAATTCTGGGTTTTAGGCAACAGGCAACAGGGAAATACAAAGAAAAAAGATAACTGTACCTCGCTAACCTGAGAAACGCTATAATTAGGAAAAAAGTTAAGAGATTGCTAACTATTTACTTACGGTTTTTTCAAAAGAAATAAAACACTTATTTTTCAGAAAAATAAGCCAATAATTAGCAATAATAATTTGCGCTCTAGTTATTTGACTAATATCAAATTTTACTCGCTATTACTTCCTGAGTTATATCCGATAAAACCAGTGCATTATTCTGCCAAAATTCTAGCAGTGCTTGTGCTACATTTAGAGGATAAAAATGATGGAAAAAATAACCACCTTCAGGACATTCCCAAATCCGGTCTCCGGGTTTTAAAAATGGTTGCCATCCTCCAATTAAATTAGGATCGATAATCGGATCGTCATTGCCACCACATACCATTAAAGGTACAGGAACTCCTCTAGGAACCATACTTTGGCGTTTTAACAATGAGTGAGGTGATGGAGATAAATCTAAATCTCTCTCTAATATCCTGACTAAATTTTGAGTATTTTTTTTATCTTGTTCGCCAAATAAACTTTGCACCATATTAATCAAAATTGTTTGGCGACTACAAGGTAAAAGATGGCGATGTACATAATAATGTGCTTGCCAATCAATTGTAGGATGAACGCCGACAGATAATAAAGTTAAAGACTTCACTCTTTCTGGATATTTACGAGCATACATTAATCCTACTAATCCACTTGTACTATGACCAATAAGATGAATAGGTTTATTCAAAGATTTGAGATAATCATGGAGTAATGTTACAGCTACGTCTAGAGTACAAGGTTCATCAGCAGTTTGAAAATAATCCCATTCAGCAATTAATACTTTCCTTGATAGGTAATGAATCAATCGTCGGTCAAAAACTTGTAGACTAGGACTGGTCTTTAACCACAATACGTCTGGAATCTTAGACATTGCTTTTCATTCTCCTAAGTTATCAAGATAATAATTAGTAAATAGTATCTTTAAGTACAAAATAATTGTGCAGAAGCAAGAAGGTAATTTCAGGAGTAGGTCTTGAGAGTTTCATAGATTAAATCTGGTGTCAGTAGTTAGGAGGAAAAATCAAGATAAATAATTAAATGAAATAGTAAAATATTGCTACATATCCCTCTTTCTATTAAAAGCAAGAATTGAGAATATTTTCCATAGCATTCTTTTTCACATTTCATATTAATTAGTCGTGGGTATTAATTTCCTACTAGTTAATAAAATACCAGCAAATTTATGATTGAACGTGGCTCTCAAATTTACTCCCGAAATCTGCGAGTTGTACAGAATTAAATTCAGAAATTCTGACGGGCGTGACTTCTGAATTTTGTATTAGTCGAGTTTGTTTAGTTCTCTTTTTTTCCTAGCTTTATAGAAGGAAGAAAGCATTGATATATTCAGAGAGTTAGATTGATTTATATAAATCAATATAGTTTAGTAAATCTCCTTTTACCCTCTAAATAAAATCAGATGTTCCTAGCTTTATAGAAGGAAGAAAGCATTGATATATTGAGAGAGTTAGATTGATTTATATCAATCAATACAGTTTAGTAAATCCCCTTTTACTCCCTGAATAAAATCAGACTAAATTCCAAAATCTATTTTGAGTTGTGCTACCCATTTTTTGACGCGTTCTTCTGTAAATTCAGCTTGATTATCTTCATCAAGAGCTAAACCTACAAATTTACCGTTTTTGACAGCTTTAGATTCAGTATGCTCATAGCCATCTGTTGACCAATATCCAACTGTTGTACCACCCAAACTAGAGATTTTTTCTTCTAAAATACCCATGGCATCTTGAAAGTTGTCGCCATATCCTATTTGGTCCCCTGTGCCAAAATAGGCTACTTTTTTACCATTAAAGTCAATATTGTCTAGTTCATCAAAAAAACCTTCCCAATCACTTTGTAGTTCACCAATATTCCAGGTGGGACTAGCAATTATAATGTTTTGATAACCATCAAAATCTTCGGTATTTACCTCATCCATATTATGGATAGTAACCACATCGTCTCCACCAAATTCTTCCTGAACCATCTCTGCTGCTGATTCAGTTTTCCCTGTTGTACTACCGACAAAAAGACCAATATTTGACATTTTTTACCTCCTTGGTAATGATTTATATTAATGGTAGTTAGATGTTACTAACTTTTGGCAATTAAAGTTCTTGAATTAGAATTAATCAATATCTAATTCATCACAATAACCAGACCAATCACTTTGTAATCGATCCAAATTATTGTTGGCATTGATTGTTTGATTTTGCCCATTAGTTTCTCCTTCTAAATATTTAGTCTGGTTTTTTTGATGACCATTTTTGTTGACTTGTCTGATTTTCCATGAAGCTAGTTTTCGTGAAGTTTGCATTTGTTTTGATTTCCTATATTTATTTGATTTATGAAATTAAGTTGCTTAAGTAAAGTTTAGTAATTCATACTTTTTATTAGCTAAATATCATTCAAATTACCATTAATTCTGATTGTTTATTTATCTGACATCACTTGACAAAGCAGTAATTATTATCGAACAGAGAACAACTAATAAAGGTATCGTCGTTTGCGTATAAGTTAGTGGCTGAAAATAGCACAGAATAAATATACAGTCCACTTATTCATTGGAACCAACTAACTAACTTATAGTAATAGAGAGATAGGTTAGGACTTATGCGGATGATGATCTGAATCAGGGGAAATGTTTTTCCCACTGTTCTCTCACAGGAGTGTTCCCTCTCTTGGTCGATTGGATATGGCGAGGAAACTGTTCCCTACGGTCCCGGAACCGGAACGTTATCCCACCCTACTGTCGTGTCAAGCTGAAAATGGTGTATTAAATTTTTGAGTATAATTCTTGCTCTGACTAAGGTTTGGAGAATTTTCCTAAAACACTATTTCAAGCTTGACGCGCTACTACGGGAAGCTCCGACGAGGGGTCCCACCGCTGTTTCCTGCTATGCTTTGAAGACAAACTACTCTATTTAAAGCAATATCTATTGAATTGTTGCCTATTCAAGCTGCATATTTTACTATCGGATAAAATTGCGATCACCCTTTACCTATAAGTATTTTATCCATAATAACTCTTGAAAAATATGCAATTTTAGATACCTGAAAGCTTACTGTACTCAAAATTTACCTGAGAAAAAATGAGAAAATATCTCAATAAAATGCGAAAAAGATTTTTGGTTAAAGTCTTAGTTTACAATATGTTTAATCCTTTGTATTGTTAGTGGAGATTTCCGTCAAACTAATGAGAAATATTTCTATTAATATTAACCCACAACCTAAGTGAACTTGTCAAGCCTAAAAACAAAATTTTTTCCACTTGATATCAAGAAAACTCAAAAGCACTTACTTCAGAAGGAAATAAGTAAGCTTGCAAGGAAAAAAAGCAGCGTTCATCGCTCAAACATCATATTTGCTGTTTGCTCATAACTACCGACTATTGACTACTGAAGATAAACTACTGACTATAAAACTATAGCGCTATATAAATATGGCGCGGACATTCCTCTATTCTCTATTCCCTGAAACACTTTGATGACAACTGATAACTGAAATGACAGGAGTCAGTTCCTCAGACCTAAGTAAAAGAACATCCTGACTCCTGAGTTTTAGGCGTTAGTTGTTAAGACTCAGCAACACCATTCAAAGCATTTTCAACACGCTTAAAGTCAAAACCCATAGCTCGCAGAGCGTGCCAGAGATGACCTTGAAGGAAGAAGAAAGCTAAGAAGAAATGGGCATTAGCTAACCAACAACGAGCGGTATGAGCGCCTAAAGGCAACTCCACAGTATCAGCAAAATAGGGAGTAATCCCAAGCTTAATATCCAAAACTGGGCCATAAAACTCTACAGGATAAGCTAAAGTATTAACGGCACAGAAATAAGCAGCAACAAATCCTGCTAGAGCAATTCCACCTAGAGAGTAAGAAAGAATTGCTTCGCCAGAGAAGATTAAAACCCGTTTTGCCCAAGGAAGTGGCTCTTTGATAATGTGCCAAATCCCACCTAAAACTAGCAGAATTCCCACATAAACGTGACCTCCAACTAAGTCTTCTAAGCTATTAACACTGGCAAAATGAGTTTGATATCCATATATTACTAATGGATTGAGAGTGGGATTAGTTACTAAACGTACAGTTTGAGTTGTCGCATCATAAAGCCCACCAAAATACATAGCTTTGGCTACTAATAATAGAGCGCCAAATCCTAAAAAAAGTAGGTGATGACCTAAGATTATTCCGAGCTGTTTTGGGTTATCCCATTCAAAGTGAAATTTCTTAGCTCCACCTGTTGCATCCTTTAAATTTTCTGGAGTTTTAAAGGTATGAAAAAGTGCTCCTGCACCTAAGACTGCTGATGAAATTAGATGTACAATACCAACAACAAAATAGGGATAAGTATCTACAACTTCTCCACCGTTACCGATACCTAAACCTAAAGTTGCTAGGTGTGGCAGTAAAATTAAACCTTGTTCTCCCATAGGTAAATTAGGAGAATATCGAGAAATTTCAAACAGAGTAAATGCTCCTGCCCAAAAGGTAATTAGAGCTGCTTGACCTGCGTGAGCAGCGATGAATAAACCAGATAGTTTAGCGAAGCGAGCATTACCAGCCCACCAATCGTATTTAACCTCTGAATTATCATAAGTTTGCATGGTTTTGTTTCCTTGGATTATAGTCCGATTAGCAATTGTCATGGCAACAATTACTACTATTTTTTATACATTAGTTATTTAATGTATACATAATAATATATTATACACATTGAACATAAAAACAGTATGATTAATTACTTTTTTTTTAAAATTGATTGAATTGAAGAGTATTTTGAAAAATATCAAGATAATTTTGTTCAATAAATTTTACAACTAAATAATGCTTAGGCAGTTATGCTTAAGATGGCTACTAATAGATTATTGTCTACTAAATATGCAAATTAAACTACTGATAAAGCAGATATTGAGCAGTAATAATTATCTATATTTTAACAGATAAAATTGGTTGACAATCTATCAGAAAGTTACACCATTTTTGGTAAAACTTTCTTTCATAAAGTCAACAACTATGGCAGTATGAAATTGGAGACTGCCCTAGCATAAATTCTAATTTTGTGTCGGCCAAGTCACTAATTTGAGCAGATGGCAGTATGTAGAAATGCGATCGCTCATCTCAGTAATGACTCAGCTCTATTCTGTATTGCTGAAATGGGTGGAAGGTTCTAATTGTGATATCATATTCTTAATCAAAATACATAGCTTTGGCCACTAATTACAGTGGTCATTTTTTTTGCTTCTGGACTAGAGTAAGTTTGGATACTTTTTCTCTGATGTCCAGATTGATAGTTATGGCCTTTTACCTCTTGTTACAGAGGATATTACATACTTATTGCAACTAATATTCAATAAATTTATGGATTTGTCAAGAGTTTTTTTGATATTTTTGATCATTATTTTTTTTGGCCTTAGTACAGTGAAATCTTAAGAATCCCTAAAATTGAGGAAATAAAACTCTTTGATTTTGCTGCTACAAATGGTTGATGCAAAACGAATCTGAAATTAATCACCTAAAAGTATTGACAAAACTTGTCATTAATTTAATAATATAAATTACATTGCTTATGGTGTTCTTCTCTCTGGTAGGACAACGGAGTCCCTCAGTCATACTGAAAATATTCACAGCTTGACTGGAAAGCAATTAGGGACTCTTTTTATTTGCCATTCTCCACAACTTACAGCAGTTTTCATTTGAATAGACCACAGTAGTGACGTTCCATGGAAGGTCTCTACTAGACTGACACAGCTAAAACTGTGGAATAGATTTTTGTTTGTAGGTGTCTTTATCTCCCCATCTCCCCACCTCCCCACCTCCCCATCTCCCCACCTCCCCACCTCCCCACCTCCCCATCTCCCCATCTCCCCATTTCCCCATCTCCCCAATCCGGAAAACCCCACTCCTAAACCCCATCACCGATTTAAGGGCCACTCCTTATCCCTCTTCCGGCTGGAAAAAAAAAACATTAAACACCACAACCACTC